>JAOPZD010000502.1 GCA_025964295.1 Conexibacter sp. | reverse complement strand
CGCGGTCGAGGGCGCGTTGCTGGCCAAGATGCGCAACGGCGGCGAGGCCTGCACCAGCGCCAACCGCTTCCACGTCCACGAGTCGGTGGCCTCGGAGTTCGCCGACAAGCTGGCCGCGAAGATCGGGTCGCTGAAGGTCGGGCGCGGGACCGAGGACGGCATCCAGGTCGGGCCGCTGATCGACGAGGCGCAGCGCTCCAAGGTCGCCGAGCTCGTCGACGACGCGGTCGGCAAGGGCGCGCGCGTGCTGACCGGCGGCTCGCGCCTCGACGGCGCGGGCTACTTCTACGAGCCGACCGTGCTGGCCGACGTCAGCGACGACGCCGACCTGCTCGCCGAGGAGATCTTCGGCCCGGTCGCGCCGATCACGACGTTCTCCACCGACGAGGAGGCGATCGCCAAGGCCAACGACACCGAGTACGGCCTGGTCTCCTACGTCTTCACCCGGGACGTCAACCGGGCGTTCCGCGTGATCGAGGCGCTGGAGACCGGCATGATCGGCTTCAACCAGGGCATGGTCTCCAACGCCGGCGCGCCCTTCGGCGGCGTCAAGCAGTCGGGCTTCGGCCGCGAGGGCGGCCCCGAGGGGCTCGACGAGTACCTCGAGACGAAGTACGTCGCGATGAACCTCGGGACCGAGCCGACGCCGCTCTAGCTCCCGGCGTCCTTTGCAGGACAGCGGGCATCGGCGCCGAAGTCGGCTGCGCCGATGCCCCGCTTCGTGGATCTCAGCGCGCCCATCACGCCGTCGCCGGCGCAGCTGCCCGACATCCTGCGCACCGACGTCGAGTTCTCCGACCACGCGGAGGGCGCTCGCACGATCGAGGCGATGCTCGGCGTGGGGCCCGAGCTGCTGCGCGACGGCGAGGGCTGGGCGGTCGAGACGTTCACCCGGCTGGGGACGCACAACTCGACGCACGTCGACGCGCCCTACCACTACAACTCGACGATCGGCGGCAAGCCCGCGCGGCGGATCGACGAGCTGCCGCTGGACTGGTTCTTCGGGCCGGGCGTGGTGCTCGACATGTCGCACAAGGCCGACGGCGAGGCGATGACGGTGGACGAGGCGGCCGCGGCGCTGGACGCCGCTGGGCACGTCCTGTCGCCGGGCGACATCGTCCTGGTCCGCACCGACCGCGACGAGTTCCTCGACGAGTTGGACTACATGGCCCGCGGGCCGGGCGTGACGGTCGAGGCGACCCGCTGGCTGCACGAGCACGGCGTGCGCGTGATGGGCATCGACGCCTGGGGCTGGGACGCGCCGCTGCACCTCCAGGCGGCCGCGGCCAAGGAGCGCGGCGAGCCCGGGATCTTCTGGGCCGCGCACCAGGCCGACCTCGAGTACTGCCAGATCGAGCGGCTCTGCGGCCTGCGCGAGCTGCCGCCGACGGGCTTCACCGTCTCGGTCTTCCCGCTGCGCCTCGTCGGGGGATCGGCGGCGCCCGCGCGCGCGGTTGCCATCATCGGTGACTGATTCGGATGCGGCGCACGAGCACCAGGCTCGCGGTGGCGGCTGCCCTGGCGGTGGCGATGCTGATCGGCGGGGCCTCGGCGGTCGTGCTCGGCGCGATCGGATCGCGGCCGGTCGGCGAGGCGCTCGTCCCGCCGGCGGCGCTCGGCGGACCCTCCGGGCGGCTGGCCGTCGCGGGGCCGTGGGTGGTCGCCGACGATCCGGACGACGCGGGCGAGCCGGCCGGCTGGGCCGCGGGGCATTTCCCGGGCACGCCGACGAGCGTGCCGGAGGTCGCCAACGCGGCGAAGGTGACGGGCGCGGCCGGCGTCGCGGCCTACCGCGGCGGGATCACCTGGTACCGCACGACGCTGACCGCGCCGCACACCGGCTCCTACGCGCTGCGCTTCGAGTCGGTCCACCACGTGGCCGAGGTCTGGCTCGACGGCCGCCTGCTGGGCAGCCACACGGGCGCCTACCTGCCGTTCGCGTTCACGCTGCGGCTGCGCGAGGGCGTCGCGCACCGGCTCGTCGTGCGCGCCGACTACCGCTATCCGACGCGCCAGAAGCGCGACGGCTGGCACCGCACGTGGTTCAACTACGGCGGGATCAACCGCGAGGTGACGCTGCGGCCGCTGGCGCGCTCGGAGCTGGAGTCCCCGTCGCTGCGGACGCGCCTCTTCGGCGCCACCGCCGTGGTCGACCTCGGCGTCTTGGTGCACAACCGCGAGCGGGGGTCACGCGACCTCCAGGTCCGCGGCAGCCTCACCCACGCCGGCCGCGTCACGCGCGTCGTGTTCCCGCCCGTCCATCTGGGTCCGGGCGAGACGCGGCGGGTCGCGGCGCGCGTGGTGGTCGCCCGGCCCGCGCTGTGGGCACCGGGCTCGCCGTCGTTGTACGCCTTGAAGCTCTCCGCGCCCGGCGGCGGTGCCTGGGACGACCACGTCGGCCTGCGCGAGGTCTCACGGCGCGGCCGCGAGCTGCTGCTCAACGGCCAGCGCCTGCGGCTGCACGGCGCCTCGATCCACGAGGACGCCGCAGGCGACGGCGACGCGCTGTCGCCCGCCGACATGGACGCGATCGTCCGCGACCTGAAGGCTATCGGCGCCAACGCGACGCGCGCGCAGCACGCGTTGTCGGCACCGCTGCTGGAGCGGCTGGACCGCGCCGGGATCATGGTCTGGCAGGGCGTCGGCCCCGTCGACGCGCCCGGCGCCTGGACCTCCTCGACGCCCGCGCTGGCCCACGCCGCCCGCGAGCGCGTCCGCGTGTCGGTGCGCCAGGAGCAGCTGCACCCGTCGGTGATCGCCTGGAACCTCGTCAACGAGGTCGCCGGCAACGGCCACGACGCCTCGCAGGTCGCCTACGTCCGCGACATGGCCCGCGAGCTGCACCGCCGCGACCCGGGCCGCCTGGTCGCCGTCGACCTCTGGGGCACGCACCCGCCGCACGTCCCGGGCGCGATCTACCGCGACGTCGACGCCGTCGCGCTGACGAACTACATCGGGTGGTACGAGGGGGCGGACGAGACGCGGTCGCAGATCGCCGCCCGCCTGCACTCCACGGTGGTGGGCTTCACGCGGCTGTTCCCGCGCAAGGTCCTGCTCGTCAGCGAGTTCGGCGCCGAGGCCAACGCCGCCAACCCGACCGACCTGCCGGGCGGCTACGCCTACCAGTCCTGGCTCCTGCGCCGCCACATCGCGACCTACCGCGCCCTGCCCCAGCTCTCCGGCATGTTGGTGTGGAACCTCCGCGACTTCGGCGTCGCGCCCACCTTCGCCGGCGGCTCCATCAAGTCCGTCGTGCCCGACATCGTCGTCGAGCGGGGACTGAACACCAAGGGCCTCTTCGACTACGCCGGCCGGCCGAAGCCGGCGGCCGCTGCGGTGGCGCGGGCCTTCTCGCGCCTCGGCACCGGCCTCGGCTGAGCGTCCGCGGCACGACCTGCCGGGGGCGAACTTCCGGTCCGTGTCGCCTCGTGTCCCATATGGGGACACCAGACGACACAGACCACGTCATCGCGGCGCTCGCCGACCGTCATCACGGCGTGGTGACGCGCGCGGAGCTGCTCGCCGCCGGCCTCTCGTCCAAGCAGATCGCCTCGCGCGTCCGCGCTCGGCGCCTGCTGCCGCTCTTCCCCGGCGTCTATGCGGTCGGCCATCGTCAGCTGCGGCGCGAGGGCTCGTGGTTGGCGGCGGTGCTGGCGTCCGGGGAGGGCGCGGTGCTCAGCCACTTCGACGCGGCGGCGCTGTGGGACCTGCTGCCGCTCCGTGGCCGCCGCATCCACGTCACGCGGCCTTCGACGTCCGGCCGCGCACCCGACCCGAAGCGCATCCACCTCCACCGCGTCGGCACCCTCCGCGCCTGGGAGCGCACGCTCACTGACGGCATACCGACCACCACGCCCGCCCGAACGCTCCTGGACCTCGCGCCCCGGCTGCGACCCAGGGCGATCGAGGACGTCATCGGGCGGATGGATCGCCTCGGCCTCTTCGACCTCGTCGGTGTCCGTCGGTGCCTGCGGGAGCATCCGCGGCAGCCGGGCGCGCCGGCGCTGCGGCGGCTCCTCGACACCATGCGCGGCACGGGCGCCGCCGACCTTCGGAGCACCCTCGAGGTCGCGCTGCTCCAGCTCTGCGACGACCACCACCTGCCCGCACCGCACGCGAACGCCCGGGTCGCCGGTTTGTTGGTGGACTTCCTCTGGCCTGCCGCCAGGATCATCGTCGAGACCGACGGCTACGCCTACCACTCGACGCCGTCGGCCTTCGAGCGCGACCGCCGGCGCGACCAGCAGCTCACGCTCGCCGGCTACACCGTCGTCCGCTTCACCTACAAACAGGTGACGCGGACGCCCGAGGCGGTCGCGCAGCGCATCCGCCACCTGCTCGGATGATGCATGTCGTCTCGTGGTGAACTATTCACCACGAGACGACACGGACCCGTCTCAGGCCTGGTTGCCCGCCGCGATCCGGCGCAGGTTGATCGTCTCGTCGTAGAGCTTGGCGTCGACGCCGGCCTCCAGGGCCACCTCGCGCAGGGGACGGCCCGACGAGGACGCCTCCTTGACGATCGCCGCCGCCGCGTCGTAGCCGATGGCCCCGTTCAAGGCGGTGGCCGTCGCCAGCGTCCCCTCCGCCGAGGCCTTGGTGCCGGCCTTGTTGACCTCGATGCCGTCCACGCACTTCTCGGCGAAGGCCACCGCCGTCGTCGACAGCAGGTGGATCGACTGCAGCAGGTTGCGAGCGATCAGCGGGATGCGGACGTTGAGCTCGAACTGGCCCTGCATGCCGCCGATGGTGATGGCGGTGTCGTTGCCGATGACCTGCGCGGACACCTGCAGGACGACCTCGGGCAGGACCGGGTTGACCTTGCCCGGCATGATCGAGGAGCCCTTCTGGAGCTCGGGCAGGAAGATCTCGCCGATGCCCGCGCGCGGGCCCGAGCCCATCAGCGCGATGTCCTGCGCGATCTTCGTCAGCGACACGGCGACGACCTTCAGCGCGCCGCTCAGCTCGACCAGCGCGTCGCGGTTGGCCTGGGCCTCGAACGGATCCGCCGGCGGCGCGATCAGCTTCAACTTGGCATCGCGCGCCAGGCGCTTGCGCACCTCCGCCGCGAACTTCGGATGCGTGTTGAGGCCCGTGCCCGTCGCCGTCCCGCCCAGCGGGATCTGCCCGACGTGCACCAGCGCGCTGGCGATCCGCTCCTGACCCAGGCGCATCTGCGACGCGTAGCCGCCGAACTCCGCGCCGAGCGTGACCGGCACCGCGTCCATCAGGTGCGTGCGGCCGGACTTGACCACGTCCTTGAACTTCTTGGCCTTGCGGTCGAAGGACCGCTCGAGCTGCTTGAGCGCCGGCAGGAGCCGGTTGGTGGCCTCGTCGAGCGCGGCGAGGTGCACGGCGCTCGGGAAGACGTCGTTGGACGACTGGCCGAAGTTCACATGGTCATTGGGATGCGCCTTGCCGTCGGTCAGCGCCGAGATGACCTCGTTGGTGTTCATGTTCGACGACGTGCCCGAGCCGGTTTGGAAGACGTCGATCGGGAACTGGCTGTCGTGCTCGCCGGCGGCGATCGCGGCGCCGGCCGCGGCGATCTCCTGCGCGAGCTGCTTGTCGAGGTTGCCGAGGTCGGCGTTGACCAGGGCGGCGGTGCCCTTGATGCGGCCGAGCCAGCGGATCACCGAGAGCGGGACGGTCTCGCCGGAGATCGGGAAGTTCTCGACGGCCTTCTTGGTCTCGCCGCCGTACAGCGTCTTCTTCTTCACGGGGGGCATGACCCTGGAGCCTACGATGCGGCCGCCGCGCGCGTGATCCCGACCGACGCCGACCCTCCGACCACGATCCGCAGCCGCCCCTCAGCGGTGCTGCGCAGGACCGACACGGCAGCGGCGCCACCGCCGCGCGGTCGCACGGCCACGCGGTAGCGCGCCCGCCGCACGTAGCGTCGCGCCGTCACGACCGTCGTCGGCCCGTCCGTGGCGAGGGTGAACCCCGCCGCCCGCACCCGCGACAGCGTCCGGAAGGCCAGGGCGTCCCGCGCGGCGCGCACGGAGTACCCCCGGACCGTGAACGCCTGCTCGGTCGCGGTGAACGAGAACGGCGACGGCGGATCCGGCGGGTGGTCCAACACCTCCATCAACCCCGGCAGCGCCTGCTGCAGGTCGCGCTTGAACAGCTCGCCGTCGTGCCCGCCGCGCCCGTAGTCGACGTACTGCCGCGCGATCCCCAGCGCGCCGGCGCGCCGCGCGAAGGACTCGCTCTCGGCGTGGATCACCGGCTCGATCGCGTCCCCGCCGTCGCCCTCACCGGTGTAGATCGACATGGCGATCCCGCGCAGGTTGCCCGCGAGGTCGGCCGGGTTGTGCCCGCGCCAGCGCACCTGCGGCCCGTCCCACGGCCCCCACGGCTGCACGCCGACCAGCGACGGCCCCGCATCCGCCGGGACCCCGAGGTCCAGCGCCCCCGAGAACGACGACGCCGCCACGAACAGGTCCGGATGGCGCGCCGCGTAGCTCAGCGCGCCGAAGCCGCCCATCGACAGCCCCGCGATCGCCCGCTTGCCGCGCGCCGCGATCACCGGCTCGTGCGCATCGATCCACGGGATCAGCTGGTCGACGTGGAAGCGCTCCCACTGCGGCTGCCCACCGCCGAACCAGTCCGTGTACCAGCCGTCGTGGCCGCCGTCGGGCATGACGACGACGAGCCCCAGCCCCTCGGTGAGCGCCTCGGCGTCGAGGTTCGTCCACACCTTCTCGTCGCCCCCGCTGCCGTGCAGCAGGTACAGCGCCGGGTAGCGCGCCTCCGGGTGCGCGGCCGCGTCGCGCGGGACCAGGACCCGCACCTTGACCGGACCGGCGAGCGCCGGCGTGCTGAACGTCAGCTCGCGCATCCGCGCGTCGATCGCCACCGAGCCGATGAGCTTCAGCCCCGACGCCCGCGCCGACGCCGACGCGTCGACCGGCGCCCCCAGCGGACCGAGGACGACAGCCAGCGACGCCAGCGCGCCGCGCAACAGACGGAGGATCAAGACAAGGCCTATGACAAGAAGGAGAGCAGCTCGCGCGCCACGCCGACGGGATCGTCGTAGGCGATGAGGTACCCGGTTCCGGGCAGGACGCGCAGGATGGCATCCGGGAGCAGGTCGAGCGCCTCCTCGGCGCCGCGCAGCGGATGGTGGCGGTCCTCGTCGGCCCACAGCAGCAGGACCGGGACGTCGAGGCGCGGCAGCAGGTCGAGCACCTCGCGGCGCGCCGAGCGCGGCAGCTCGCGCGCCAGCCGCGCCCACGAGCGCGCCAGGTTGGCGTTGCCGCCGACGTCGGCCATCGCGTGGCGCACGAGGTCGGCCGCCTCCGGGACGCCGCGCGCGGTCAGCGCCGTCCCGCGCTCGGGCCGGAACGCGAGCTTGACCGCGTGCCCGGCGAGCCGGTCGAACCCGGGCATCCCCGCGGTGCGCGCCGCCGTCATCCACGCGCCGTGCGCCTTGGCGCGCTCGGGCGGACGGTGCAGGCGGCAGGGCAGCAGCACGAGCCGCCCGGGCCGCAGCCGCCCGAGCTCGATCGCCCGGATCAGCAGGTCGCCGCCCAGCCCGTGGCCGCCGACCAGCGGCCGGCGCCCGGCGACGTCGACGCAGAAGTCCGCGAGCACGGCCGCCAGCCAGTCGAAGGTGTACGGATGGCGCGGACGGTCCTCGGAGTCCCCGTGCGCGGGCAGGTCCGGCAGGATCAGCCGGAAGCGGTGCGCGAGGTCCTCGACGGCCGGCTCGAACTCGCGGTGGCTCAGCCCGGCCGAGTGCACGAGCACGACCGGCGGCCCGGTCCCGACCTCGCGGTAGGCGATCCGCGCCCCGTCGCCGGTGTGCCAGAGCCGCAGCCTCATCCGCGCGCCCGCCCGGCCGCCTGGCCCTCGGCCAGCGCGCGCGCGACGGCGCGCGGGC
>JAOPZD010000497.1 GCA_025964295.1 Conexibacter sp. | reverse complement strand
ACCTCGACGGTGCGCTCGGCGCAATAGCGCTAGCGCCAGCCCATGCTCGGGTCGCTGTGGACCATGGAGCGCAGCTTGAGGATCCCGTGCATCAGCGCCTCGGGGCGCGGCGGGCAGCCCGGCACGTGGACGTCGACCGGCAGGAACTTGTCGGCCGGGACGATGGCGTAGTTGTTGAAGATCCCCATCGACGACGAGCAGGCGCCCATCGCGATCGCGTACTTGGGGTCGAGCATCTGGTCGTAGATGCGGCGGACGATCGGGGCCATCTTGATCGACACGCGGCCCGACAGGATCAGGAGGTCGGCCTGGCGCGGCGAGGCGCGGAACGCCTCGAAGCCGAAGCGGGCGATGTCGAGCCGCGCGCCGACCACGGACATCATCTCGATCGCGCAGCAGGCGAGGCCGAACGTCGCGGGGAACAGCGAGTTGCCGCGCGCCCAGTTGGCGGCGCGGTCGAGCGTCGTGGTGATGACGCGCTCCTGCACGTAGCGCTCGAGGTCGTCGCCCTCGATGTCGCCGCGCAGCATGTCGCGCGCCTGCAGCTGGCGGATGCGGAAATCCGTGGACGCCGCGCCGGCCTTCTCCCGCTTGATGATCTCCATGAGCTTCCTACCGTTCTAGCGCCACTCGAGGGCGCCACGTCGCCAGACGTACACGAACGCGACGACCAGGAGGCCGATGAAGACCACCGTCTCGATCAGCGCGAACGTCCCGAACGCCCGCAACTGGACGGCGATCGGGTAGAGGAACACCACCTCGATGTCGAACAAGATGAACAACATCGCGATCAGGTAGAAGCTGATCCCGAAGCGGAAGCCCTGGTTGACCTCCGAGGGCATGCCGCTCTCGTAGGGCTCGGCCTGGTAGTTGGTGGGGGTCTTCGGCTTGGGCCCGAGGAAGCTGCCGGCGGTCACGAACAACGCGCCGACAAGGCCCCCGAGTCCGACGAAGACGATGGCTGGAAGGTACGTCCGGAGCACTCGGCCTCCCGTTGTATCACCAACTTGTAACTTGCTGCCACAAAGTGGCGCTCCGCACTTGCAGGCAACCCTCGTGACCGACGTCGCGCATGTCCTGGCCCTCGTGGTCGCGATCTCGAACGGGATCGCGGGGCTCCTGTCCGCCTTCCTGTGGTGGCGGGTCGAGCCCCATCGCATCGCCTGGGTGCTGATCCGGACCGGGCAGGCGGCCGCGGTGGCGCAGGCCGCCGGCGCCGGCGTTCTCGCTGCAAGCGGCCTGCAACCGGCCGACTCGCTGTACTGGTTGTACGCCTTGCTGCCGGTCGCCGTGGGGTTCGTCGCCGAGCAGCTGCGGATCGTCTCGGCGCAGATCGTGCTCGACGCGCGCGACCTCGAGGACGCCCAGGCCGTGGGGCGCCTGCCTGAGGATCAGCAGCGCTCGATCGTCCTGCAGATCGTCCGCCGCGAGCTGGGCGTGATGGCGGCCGCGGCGCTCGTGATCGCGTTCCTGGCGCTGCGGGCGCTCGGGACGGTGTAGGCGCCGGGACGCCCGGCGGTCAGGATTCTGACGGCGGGCAGAGGCGCCCGAAGCGCCCGCGGAAGAACAGCAGCGGGTCGCCGCCGGCCTCGGCGCTGAGGTGGGTCACGCGGCCGATGCCGACGGTGTGGTCGCCGGCCGGGTGCAGCGCCTCGACGTCGCAGGCGATCCAGGCCAGCGCGTCGTCCAGGACGGGGACGCCGTGGGCGACGGTGTGCGTCGCGGCCTCGAACTTCTCCTCGGCGATCGCCTTGGAGGCGAAGAGGCGGGCGAGGTCCTCCTGGCCGGCGCGCAGCACGTTGACGGCGAAGCGGCCGGCCTGGCGGACGATCGGCAGCGTCCGCGACGCGTTGTCGAAGCAGACGAGCAGCTGCAGCGGGTCGAGCGAGAGGCTGGTGACCGCGTTGGTCGTCAGGCCGGCCGGCCCGTCGTCGCCGTGGGCGGTGACGATCGCGACGCCGGTCGCGAAGCTCCCGATGACGTCTCGGTAGCGGGCCGGGTCGACTGCGGGCGGCGCCTCCATCGTGCGGAAGGGTAGAGACGCGGGCGCCGACCAGGTTGCCGCCGTATCGAGAGCGATCGCGTGAACGTCGAAAAGAGCGATCGGAATCGAGGTCGGCGCCCGCGTCGCGTGTTCAGTTCGCGCCGGACGTCACTTTCCCTGCGCGGCGACGACCTCGAGGAAGGACGGGTCGCTCGTTCGCGTAGAACCCGCGCATATCGCGGGTTCCACGCGAACGAGCGATCAGCCGGCGATGAGCAGGCGGATCTCGGCCGCGATCCCAGCGGGGTCGGCGAGGATCTGACGGTCGGTGAAGCGCGCCACGCGCCAGCCCTCCCGGAGCAGCGCGCGGTCGCGGGCACGGTCGCCATCGAACGCGCGGCGGGTGCGGCCGTGGAAGGTCCAGCTGTCGACTTCGACGATGAGGCGGTGGTTCGGCCAACGGAAGTCGCTCTCGCGGACGCCGTCGTAGCGGTTGACCTCGGGCCGGGGCAGGTCGTGGTCGAGGCAGAGCTGAAGGAGCAGCGCCTCCAGGTCGCTGCGCGTGTGGGCGTCTCCGTGATCGTGGAAGTCGGCCAGCAACGCGGTGAGCGCCCTCCGGCCGGGACGGCCCGGGTGGGCATCGAGGACGCGACGGACGGCGACGAGGTCGAACAGCTCGGCACGCTCGACGGCTCGCCGGAGGTGGTGGGCTGGGACCACGGCGGCGAGATCGATCAGCGTGCGAGCCACGGTCGTAGTCGGTACGCCGCGCTCGATCGCGATCTCGCTGCCCGGGAGATCGAGCGACCGGTGGACCAGCCGGCCGCGTCGCTTCATCGTGCCACCGCGCCCGGGCGCGGTGACCTCGACGAACGCGCCGCTCCAGGAGCGAAGCCCCCACAGGGCGGCCGCGCTGCGGTGGCTGGCGACGGCCGCCACGCCGGAGGCGAGGACGACTGCGAGCATGCTGCCCTCGCGACGCAGCTGGGCGTGGCCGAGCGCGTAGACGCCACGCTGGATCTTCACGAGCCGGCCGCTGGCGAGCCGGTGGTCGATGGCGTCCTGGCCGAGACCGAGGGCGAGCAGCTGACGACGGGCTGCCAGTCCGTGCTGCCGTGCCGCCAGCGCCTGGATCTCCAACTCGATCGCGTCGAACCCGCCCATGTCGCGGGTTAGGGGCGAACGAGCCAGGACTCGCCCCCAGGCGTCTACTTGGCGACGACCTTGAGCTCGCCGTACTGGCCGAGGTCGTCGTGGTTGCCGATCGTGCAGGTCAGGCGGTACTTGCCGGGCTTGAGCGTGATCGGCGCGCGCTCGGTGCCGTGCTCGCCCGGATGCAGGGTGTCGGTGCGGCCGTAGAGGGTCGGCTCCTCGCCGCTGGCCGGGTCGGGCGACTCGATCGCGAGGTTGTGGGTGAGGCGACCGGAGTTGGTCACTTCGAGGTGGATGGGGCCCGCCGGGACCTCGATGTTCTCGGGCCGGAGGCGGTACTCGTCGAGGTCGATCTTCAGCACGCCGCCCCGGGCGTGGGTGTACGACGGTCCGCCGCCGCACCCCACGAGGGTCGTCGCGCCCAGAATGAGGAGGGCGGCAAGCCTGCGCATGAAAGGGTCACGTATGATGCCCGGCCGCATGAGTCGCCGTCCTCTCACCGTCCTCGCCGCCCTTTCGATCGCCGCTGCCGGCGTCATCGGCTGCGGTCAGGAGAAGGGCGACGTCAAGCAGCCGAACGCGACGGTCCCGACGGTGGACCCCCAGTACCAGGCCGGCGCGAAGCTCTTCGTGGACCGCTGCTCGGGCTGCCACACGCTCGGCGTCGTCGGCGCCGAGGGCGGCGCGCTGAAGGTCAAGGACCGCGAGCGCGTCGACGGCCCGAACTTCAACGTCCGCAAGGAGGATCGCCAGAGCATCCTGTACGCGATCCGCAACGGCGGCTTCTCCGGCGCGATCATGCCCCAGGACATCGTGGTCGGCAAGGAGGCCGAGCAGGTGGCCGACTTCCTCGCGAAGTACGCCGGGCACGGCAAGTCCAAGAACGCCCGGAATTAGCGGCAAACGCCTCGCGGCCGCGCCCCAGGCACGGCAAGTCCAAGAACGCCCGGAACTAGGCGCCCAGCACGGGCGGGTAGGCTCCTCCGCCGTGCTCGACATCAGGCTCATCCGTCGCGACCCCGACGCCGTGCGCGCCGCCTTGGCGCGCCGCGGGGAGGCCGACGTGAGCGTGCTGGACGAGGTCCTGGCGCTCGACGTCCGCCGGCGCGAGATCCTGCCCCGGCTGGAGGGCCTGCGCGCCGAGCAGAACGCCGCCAACCAGGCGATCGCCGCGGCCAAGAAGTCCGGCGAGGGCGCCGACGAGGCGATCGCCCGGATGCGCGCGGTCGCCGGCGAGGCCAAGACGCTCAACGAGGAGCTCGCGGCGGTCGACGGACAGCTCGGGCCGGCGCTGGCGCAGCTGCCGAACCTCCCGGAGGAGAGCGCGGCGGCGCAGGACACGGTGATCAAGGAGGTCGGCGAGCCGTGGACGCCGGCCTGGCCTGTCCGCGACCACCTCGAGCTCGCCGGCGACATGATCGACATGGAGCGCGGCGCGCGCCTGTCGGGGTCGCGCTTCGCCTATCTGAAGGGCGCGATCGCACGGCTGGAGCTGTCGCTGGTCTCGTGGACGATGGACCACCTCTCCGAGCAGGGCTTCGAGCCGGTCATCCCGCCGGTCCTGGTCCGGGAGGAGGCGCTGTACGGCACCGGCTTCCTGCCCGACACCGAGCAGCAGATCTACCGCCTGGCCGACGAGGACCTCTACCTCGCCGGGACCTCCGAGGTCGCGCTGGCGTCGCTGCACGCCGGCGAGATCCTCGAGGAGCTGCCGCGCCGCTACGCCGGCTTCTCGCCGTGCTTCCGGCGCGAGGCCGGCTCGGCGGGCAAGGACACGCGCGGGATCTTCCGTGTGCACCAGTTCGACAAGGTCGAGATGTTCTCGTTCGTCGATCCGGAGACCTCGCGCGACGAGCACGAGCGGCTCCTGGCCATCGAGGAGTCGATCCTGCAGGCGCTCGGGATCCCTTACCGGGTGGTCAACATCGCGGTCGACGACCTCGGCGCCTCGGCGGCCAAGAAGTACGACTGCGAGGCGTGGATCCCCAGCCAGCAGCGCTACCGCGAGCTCACCTCGACGTCGAACACGACCGACTTCCAGGCGCGGCGCCTGGAGATCCGCCACCGGCCGGGCGGGACGGGCAAGCCCGAGGTCGTGCACACGCTCAACGGCACGGCCGTGGCGGTCGGGCGCACGCTGATCGCGATGCTCGAGAACGGCCAGCAGGAGGACGGCTCGGTCGTCCTGCCCGAGGTGCTGCGCGGCTACGGCGCGCCGGAGTCGCTGCCGCCCGCCTCCTGAACCGCGGCGACCGCCGGCTCGAGCTCGGCGTGGATGTCGAAGGTCGAGTCCAGCCGCGTGATCTCGAACAGGCGCAGGACCGTCGGGTTGGAGCAGACCAGCGCCATCCGGCCGCCCGCGCGCGTGACGCGGCGCAGGGCGTTGAGCAGGATGCTGAGGCCGGTCGAGTCGATGAACGTGACGCCGGTGAGGTCGAGCACGAGCGACGTGCGGCCGCCGGCGACCGCGGCGCTGAGGACGCCGCTGAACTCGGGGGCGGTGCTGACGTGGATCTCGCCGTCGACCGAGACGATCGTCGTGCGGTCGTCGACATCGCGCTCGGTGGTCCGGAACCGGGGCTCGGCGAAGGACATGGGTGGGGAGACACCTCCTCGGAGGGATGCGGCCAGGCAGGCGGAACTACCCTCTTCCTTCCTGGGCCACGCGTCAACCGCCGCCGTCCGCAGCGCAGCGCAGCGCTCCGAAGCTCAGCGCTCCTCAGCGGAAGGTGACCCAGCGGTGCACGGTCGTGCGTCGCTTCTGGAGGTCGACCGCGCTGGCGGTCAGGCGCGCCTTGACCGTCTTGCGATGGGCCCGGCGCAGCAGCTTGATGGTGTTGCTCGGGAGCTCGAGGGTCCAGCTGCCCAGGCCGGGGCCCTCGGTCCTGCGCTTGAACGTGAGGATCGTGCGCTTCTTCGACTTGATGGCCTTGGCCGTGCCTCGCGAGAGCACGAGGCTCGCGGTGAACGTGCAGCGCGACGAGCACGCGATGCGGACCGGGAGGTCGATGCCGTCGACGGGGTCGAAGGTGATCAGCGGGCGGCGCTGGATGATCGGGTCGACCAGGAAGGCGGGGTCGATGATCCGCAGGTCCAGGGCGGTGGTGCCCAGGCCGCCGCGGAAGTCGCGGGCGCCGACGGTGACGTGGTAGGTGCCGGGCAGCGTCCAGACGTGCGCGACCGTCGGGCCGCTGGTGGCCTGGTCGAAGCGCCCGTCGCCGTCGAAGTCCCACAGGTAGCGGACGATCGTGCTGTCGCTGTCGGTGAAGCTCGCGTGGAAGCGGACGACGTTCTTGATGTAGTTGCGGGGCGCGTCGACGGTGACGGTGCCGGTGGGCGCGACGTTGGGGCCGACGCCGAAGGCCTGGAGCTCGCGGACGTCGATGGTCGGCGCGGCCGCGTCCTGGGGCGCGAGCGCGAGCAGGCGGACGTAGCGGATCTGGGTGGCGTTGGCCGTCGGCGCGATGGTGGTGGACTTGCCGCGGGCGGCGGCGCCGAGGGTGCCCTCGGCGGCGGTGGACCAGGTCGCGCCGTCGGGCGAGGTGAGGATGCGGTAGGCGCCGAGGGCGGCGCCGGCGTCGTGGCCGCAGGCGGCGGTGGGATCGAGCTGGAGCTCGTGGAGGTCGATGGTCTGGGGCAGCGCGACGGTGAGCGCCGCGGGGTCCTGGGCCGTGTGGGACGCGACGGTGGCCGACCAGCCGGTGGCGCGGTCGTTGTCGGTGGCCTTGCCTGCGCCGCAGCCGGCGGGTGACTGGGCGTCGTCGTTGGCGGTGCTCGTCGCGCCGCCGGCGGTCGACGCCCAGTTGCGGTGGATCGTGACGTTCTGGCTGCCGATGTCGTCGGGGAGCAGCCGGATGGCGTCGACGCTCGTGCGCTCCCACCCGGGCGGTCCGGAGACGGCGAGCGACCCGGTGCTGCCCGCGTCCAGGCCGGTGAAGAGGTAGCGGCCGGTGCCGTCGGTCGTCAGCGAGGGCGGAGGCGCGGTCGTCCCGTTCCAGGTCAGCGACGCGCCGCCCAGGCCCAGCCCGGTGTCGGCATCGGTGACGTAGCCGGCCAGCCCACCACCGATCACGCCCGCGCTGGCGGGAACGGCCGCGACCAACGCGACCACCACGGCGCTGACCAGCGCCGCGACGCTTCTCCGGGACGATTGCATGGTTCCCCTCCTGCTTGCCCTGCCCGCAGCGCCATCCGGGCGCCGCGCCGGGGCAGCCTAACGACCGTTCGGGCCCGACGCCAAGGGGAAGGAGACAACCCTGTTCCGTCGCTCAGGTCGGCGGGCCAGCGGAGGGGGCGGGATTCGAACCCGCGGACGACTTGCGCCGTCTCCGGTTTTCAAGACCGGTGCATTCGACCGCTCTGCCACCCCTCCGGAGAGGGGAAGGCTACTTGTGGCGCTTCGCCGGGCGGGGCAGCTTCGGCACGATGCGGACGGCGGGCGCGGTGACGACGCACGGCGCGTAGGCGATCGGGGGGACGGGCCGCGTCGTGGGCAGCGGGACGGTGCGGTCGAAGTGGCCGCAGAGGCCGGAGCCGTCGGGGGAGACGGTTGGGAGCCGGCGGCTGGGCGTGACGACGCAGCGGAAGCGGGCGGGCGCGAAGACCGGGGAGCCGAGGGGCTGGACGTGCGGTGTGCCGTCGCCGCCGGTCCAGACGACGTAGCGCTGCTCGGGCGTCTTGGCGCGGGGGACGACGAAGGCGTAGGCGTTGTCCTTGACGTCGGCGCGGACGGCGGTGCCGTCGGGGCTGGTCAGGAACGCGGCGGCGACGCCGTCGGGGACGATGCCGGAGACCGACAGCATGTCGCGGTTGGGGCCGCCGCACGGGTCGCTGACGACGTCCTGGCGCCCGCGGACGAGGTCCTCGAGCCGGCCGCCGGAGCCGGAGGGCGCGCCGTCGACGGCGACGACGGCGAGGCCGGGGTGGGGCTGGGCGGCGGTGG
>JAOPZD010000470.1 GCA_025964295.1 Conexibacter sp. | reverse complement strand
TCACGCGGTCGCCGGCGCGTCGAACGCCGCCGAGATGTCGAAGATGTCGGCCGCGAGCTGGTCGTTGTAGGCCGTCCTGGCCTCGCGGTTCCAGATCGGGAGGTGGTCGCCGGCCCCGACGACGGTCACGTCGCGGGAGCTGAGCTTGCCGTGGTCCAGCAGGAACGGCTGCAGCGGGACGCGGCCCGCGGAGTCCAGGCCCGCGGGCGTCGAGTTGGCGGAGAGGAAGGTCATGATCTTGCGCCCGCGCTGGCTCATCGGGTGCACGTCCTGCAGCGCGGCGCGGCGGAAGTCGTCGTAGCCGGCGGTCGGCCAGATCGCGACGCAGGGCTCGATGTCCTTGGCGAGGACGAGGCCGCCTTCGAGTGCCCCGCGATAGCGCGCAGGAACCGTGAGGCGGTTCTTGGCGTCGAGGGTGTAGTCGGCTTGGCCGGTGAACGAGGTGTCCATGAGGACGTGCGCATCGCGGGAAGAAGGGGCCGGGGTGGAGGAGTGGGAGGAGCTCCTCCACCCCGGTCCGCAGGTGGCGTTGTATCCCACTCTCCCCCACGATGCAACACCGATTCCACACTTTCCCCCACGATCGGACCATCAGGGGCTCGGGAACGCCTCGGATCCCTTGCGGGCAATGGGTTCTCGGGGGTGGGACGCCGGGGCAGAACTTCCGGCCAGTTCGCGCATCCGGCGTTGCAGAATCGCGCGGCGCACGAGGGCTTGCGGAAATCCGGCCGTTCCGTCCGCCGGGTGTGCGTCCGGTGGGAGGTCGTGGGAGGCCGGCGGCGAAGGGGCGGCGCCGGTCGACCCGCCCCTAGGATTCGACCCATGGCCCCATCCCTCCTGCCCCGCTCGCTGTTCGCGCTGGCCGCGGCGTGCGCCGCGGTGGCGCTGCCGCTGGCCGGCTGCGGCTCGTCGTCGTCCTCCGGATCGGGCGGCGACGCGGGCGCCGATCCCGCCGCGTTCCTGCCGGCGTCGGCCCCGGTCTACGTGGAGGCGCAGGTCCGGCCGACCGGCGACCTGAAGGCCAACGCCGCGACGGTCGCGGGCAGGATCCTGCGGACGAGCGACCCGGGCGGGAAGATCGTCGGGCTGCTCGACAAGGGGCTGAAGGACGACGGCGCGAGCTACGCCGAGGACATCGCGCCGTGGCTCGGCCAGCGCGCCGGGATCGCGGTGACAGGGGTGCGCAGCGCGCACGACGTCAACATGGTCGGCGCGATCGCCAGCAGGGACGACGACGCGGCGCAGGCGTTCGTGGCCGGGCGCAAGGGCACGGTCGAGCGGACCTACCGCGACGTGACGTACCGCTACAAGGCGGCGGACGACCTCGCGGTCGCCGTGGTGGACCACGCCGTGGTCCTCGGGACCGAGCGCGGGTTCAAGTCGGCGATCGACGCCCATGCCGGTGACGCGCTGGCGGATGCCGGGACGTTCAAGAAGGCGCGCGCGACGGTCGGCACCGACGGGCTCGGGTTCTTCTACGCCGATCCGGGCCGCTTCTTCGACCTGGCGGCCGGCGCGGCGTCGGGGACGGCGGCGGGCGGCAAGGGCGCGTCGGAGCTGAAGGCGTTCAAGGGGCTGTTGACCGGCAGCGGGCTGCAGTCGGTGGCCGCGTCGCTCGACGTGGCCAAGGACGCGCTGCGGATCGACGCGGCCGCGATCGGGCTGAAGTCCGGGCTGGGCGCGGCCGGCGGGCGCGGTGACGGCCCGGCCGCGGCGGCCGCGGTGCCGGCCGGGTCGTGGCTGAGCGTCGGCGTGGGCGACGTCGGCGCGACGGTCAAGCAGGCGATCACGGCGCTGGGGCAGTCCGGCGCGACGGGCGGCATCGATCCCCAGACCCTCCTGCAGGGCCTGAAGTCCCAGCTCGGCGTCGACGTCGACAAGGACCTGCTGTCGTGGATGGGCGACGCGGCGCTGTTCGTGCGCGGGGCGTCGATGCGCGATCTCGGCGGCGCGCTGGTCGTGACGTCCAAGGATCCGGCGGCCTCGCGGGCGGCGATCGGCAAGCTGCGGACCGCGTTGAAGGGGTTGGGCGTGCAGACGGCGCCGCTGCCGAGCGGCGGCGGCACCACGGCCGGGGCCGAGGGGTTCTCCGTGGCGGTCGGCGGTCCGGCGGCCGGGGGCCTCCAGGTCGCGGCCAAGGACGACAAGTTCGTCGTCGCCTACGGCGCGGACGCGCTCAAGGACGCGCTGGCCGGTGGCGGCGCCGCCCTCGGCGGCTCCGCACCGTTCAAGACGGCGGCGTCCCTGCTCGGCGACGCCAAGCCGTCGCTGTTCCTGGACACGCCGCAAGTGGTCGAGCTGCTGTCCTCGGTCGTCGGCGACGACCAGGGCTTCCGCAAGGCCAAGCCGACCCTCGACACGTTCGGCCCCGCCGCGGCGGGCGTGTCGTCCGACGGCGACGTCACGCGGCTGAAGGCCGCGGTGTCGGTGCCGTAGGGCGCCGTCCTACGGCACGCGGACCAGGCGCGGGTTCGGCCGCTCCTCGCGGCCGACCTTCGCGACGGGCCGGTCGTCGACCCGGACGATGTCGGCGGTGAAGTCGTTCTGGCCGCGCAGCAGCGAGGAGCCGACCCCGTAGGCGTCGACGGGCGCGCCCTCCTCCTCGAAGTGCTGGATCTTGGCGGCGTCGAAGCCGCCGGAGGCGACGATGCGGACGCGCTGGTGGCCGGCGTCGTCGAGAGCGGCGCGGACGCGCCGGGCGAGCTCGACGTTGACGCCGCGGGGCGCGTCGTCGCCGAGGTCGGCGAGGGCCTCGTCGACCAGGCGCTCGGAGGTGTCGAGGCGCACGCCCCACAGCTCGTCGCCGAGGGCGTCGGCGACCTCGACGGCGGTCTTGGTCGAGTGGTTGTCGAAGTCGACGAGGACCGTCACGTTCATGCGGTCGCGGTAGCGATGGGCGAAGGCGCGCGCGGCCTCGACGGTGTCGCCGCCGAACGCGGCGATCAGCGCGTGCGGGACGGTCCCGACGCCGCGCCCGCCCCACCAGGACGCCTGGGCGTCGGTCGAGACGCCGATCGCGCCCGCGACGTGCGCCGCCCAGCCGTCGCCGGTCTGGACCAGCCAGTGGTCGTGGCGGGCCGGGAAGAACAGGATCTCCTTGCCGCGGGCGGCGTCGACGACCGCGCGGACGTTGCGCATCACCAGCGAGCGGCGCGCCATGCAGCCGAGGTAGACGGTCTCGAGGTGGGCGAACTGCGTGTAGTCGCCCTCGATCGTCAGCACGCTCTCCTGCGGCGCGATCGCGTCGCCCTCGTGGAGGGCGCGGACGACGAGGTCCTCCCACGCGGGCACCCAGACGCCGTCCTCGCCCACGTGCCCGGCGCCGACCTTGAGCACGGCGACCGCCTCGTCCACGCCGCCGAGCAGGGAGTCCTGCTTCTGGAAGACCTGCATCAGCACGCGCGGGTGGCGGTCCTGGGCCTCGAGCAGCTGCTTGGTCGACGTGAAGTACGCGTCGCTGTAGTAGCCGGCCCGCAGCCGGCCGACGGGCAGCTGGAAGGTGGCGGGGTCGAGTCGCAGCGGATCGGACGCCATCGGCCGGAACCTAGCGAGTCGGCCCGCGGCGGGCGGGCGCCGGGTGCTGGGGCGGATCGCCGGACGACGTCGGCGGCGGCGTCCTGGGCCACAGGCAGAACACCTAGGCCAGGCCGTGGACGAGGCCGGCGGCGACGACGAGCAGGACCGCCGGGACGAGCAGGAGCGCGATCGCGAGCTGGATCCGCGGCGCCGCGCGGGC
>JAOPZD010000464.1 GCA_025964295.1 Conexibacter sp. | reverse complement strand
CGCCGTCGAGGACGACCGTGGCGCGGCCGTCGCGCTCGGCGACGACCTCGAAGCGCCCCGGCACCAGGGTCGAGGCCGCGGCGGCGCGCACCGCCGCGTCGTCGAGCGCGACGCCCCGCCCCGCCAGGAACGCCCGCGCCGCCTCGATGGCCAGCGTGAAGTTGCGCCGCTGGAAGGCGCCGCGGGCCAGGATCTCCAGCCCCGCACCGGGATCGGCGGGCGCCCGGACGAGGTCGGCGTGGCGCTCGCGCGCGGTCCGCTCGGCCAGCGCCCGGGCGTCCGGGTGCAGGTCGGCCCCGATCACCAGGGTGGCGCCGTCCTCGACGACGTCGAGCTTCTCCGTGGCGATGTCGGCGACCGTCGGGCCCAGCCAGCGCGTGTGCTCGAGCCCGACGTTGGTCAGGACGGCGACCGTCGAGGGCAGGACGTTGGTGGCGTCGAAGCGCCCGCCGAGCCCGGCCTCGACCACCGCGACGTCCACCCCGGCGCGGGCGAAGTGGTCGAACGCCGCCGCCGTGAGCAGCTCGAACTGCGTGACGTGGTCGTCGTCGGGCGCGTTGCGGTCGACCTTCTCGGCGGCGGCGGCCGCGCGCCCGACCGCGGCGGCGAACTCCGCGCCCGAGACGTCGGCGTCGTCGACGCGCACGCGCTCGGCGAACGAGACGAGGTGCGGCGAGAGGTAGGCGCCGACGTGCAGCCCGTGGCGGCGCAGGATCGCCGCGGTCATCCGGACCGTCGAGGACTTGCCGTTGGTCCCGACGACGTGCACGGAGGAGAACCGCTCCTGCGGCGAGCCCAGCGCGGTGAGCAGGCGGCGCATGCGGTCCAGGCCGAAGCGCATGCCGAACAGCTCGAGCGACAGCAGCAGCCGCTCGGCGTCCTGGAGCCGCATCGTCGAAGGCCGGCTGGCCACCTACAGCGCCTCCAGCTCCGCCTTCAGGCGCTCGAGCTTCTCCCGCTCGGCGGCGACGACCGCGTCCGGCGCCTTGGCGACGAACCCGGCGTTGCCCAGCTTGCCCTCGGCGCGCGCGATCTCGGCCTGCAGCGTCTTGCGCGAGGCCTCGACCTTGCCGGCGGCCTCGGCCGGGTCGACGCCCTCCAGCAGCTCGACCTGGCAGCCCATCACGGGGATGACGGCGACCGGGTGGCGCGCGTCGTCCGCGGCGGCCGGCGTCAGGCGCGCGAGGCGGCCGACCAGCGGCACGAGGCCGTCGAGGCCCGCGATCCGCGCCGCCAGGAACGCGCCGGGCTTGACGCCGCCGGCGTCGCGCCAGGAGCGCACGGCCTGCACGGTGGCGATGACGCGCTCGATGTCGCGCTCGGCGTCGAGGTCGCGCGCCGAGCCGCCGGCGGGCTCCGCCACGTGGGCCGCGAGCAGGCCCGAGGTGCCCGGGACGTGCTCCCACAGCTCCTCGGTGACGAACGGGATGATCGGATGGGCCAGCACGAGCGTCTCGCGCACGACGTAGAGCAGGTGCGCGCTCAGCTCGGCGTCGAACTCGCGGCCCTTGATCAGCTCCAGGTACCAGTCGGCCAGCTCGCCGTAGACGAAGTCGTAGAGCCCGAGCGCGGCCTTGGAGAAGTCGAACTCGCCGATCTGGCGGTCGAACGCCTCGCGCGCGGCGTGCAGGCGGCTGAGGATCCAGCGGTCCTCGACGTGCTCGGGCCGCCCACCCGCGAGGCCCGGCTGCGCGCCGTCGGCGACGTTGAGGAGCACGAAGCGCGTCACGTTGAAGAGCTTGTTGGCCAGCGCCTGGCCCTGGGCCACCTTCTCCTCGCTGAACCGCACGTCCTGCGTGGAGGACATCGCCAGCAGGCCGAAGCGCACGCCGTCGGCGCCGTGGCCCTCGATCAGGTCCACCGGGTCGATGCCCGTGCCCAGCGACTTGGACATCCGCCGCCCGTCCGGCGCCTGGATCACCGAGTGCACGTAGACGTGCTCGAACGGGACGTCGCCGGCGAACTCGAGGCCCATCATCACCATGCGGGCCACCCACAGGAACAGGATGTCGCGCGCCGTCGAGAGGACGTCGGTCGGGTAGAAGGCCCGCAGGTCGGGCGTCTGCTCGGGCCAGCCGAGCGTGGCGAACGGCCACAGCGCCGAGCTGAACCACGTGTCGAGCACGTCGGGGTCGCGCTCCCAGCCCTCGCCGTCAGGGGCCGAGGTCCCGACGTGGGTCTCGCCGTCGCGGTACCAGACCGGGATCTGGTGGCCCCACCACAGCTGGCGGCTGATGCACCACGGCCGGATGTTCTCGAGCCAGTCGACGTAGCGCCGCGACTGCGACTCGGGGTGGATCCTGATCCGCCCGTCCTTGACCGCCGCGATCGCCGGCGCGGCCAGCTCGTCCATCTTCATGAACCACTGCAGCGAGATCAGCGGCTCGATGCGCTGCCCGGAGCGGTGGCTGAACGGGACCGTGTGGGTGTAGGGCTCCCTGGCCCGCAGCGCGCCCGCGGCCTCGAGGTCGGCGGCGACCCGCGCCTGGGCCTCGGCGACCGTGAGCCCCGCGTAGGCGGGCACGAGGTCGGTCATCCGGCCGTCCTCGCCGATCGCGGTGAGCTCGGGCAGCCCGTGGCGGCGGCCGATCTCGAAGTCGTTGGGGTCGTGGCCCGGCGTGATCTTCAGGGCGCCCGTGGCGAAGTCGGCCTTGACGTACTCGTCGGCGATGATCGGCAGCTCGCGCCCGACCAGCGGCAGCGTCACCGTCTTGCCCACGAGCGACCGGTAGCGGTCGTCGTCGGGGTGCACGGCCACGGCGACGTCGGCCAGCATCGTCTCGGGCCGCACGGTGGCCACGACCAGCTCGCCGGACCCGTCGGTCAGCGGGTAGGCGATGTGGAACAGCGTGTCGTGGGCCTCGCGCTCCTCGACCTCCAGGTCGCTGATCGCCGAGCCGGAGCCCGGATCCCAGTTGACCATGTAGTTGTCGCGGTAGATCCAGCCCTTGTCGTACAGGTCGACGAAGACCTTCAACACGGCTCGCACGTAGGCCTCGTCGAGCGTGAAGCGCTCCTCCTCGTAGTCGAGGGAGGCACCGAGGCGCTTGAACTGCTCGATGATCGTCCCGCCGAACTCCTCGCGCCACTCCCACGTCTTGTGGATGAACGCCTCGCGGCCGATCGCCTCGCGGCTGGTGCCCTCGGCCAACAGGCGCTTCTCGACCTGCGTCTGGGTCGCGATGCCGGCGTGGTCGGTGCCGAGGATCCACTTCGCGCGGCGGCCCTGCTGGCGGGCGTGGCGGATCAGCGTGTCCTGGATCGAGCCGTTGAGCGCGTGGCCCATGTGCAGCGCGCCGGTGACGTTGGGCGGCGGGATCGCGATCGAGAAGTTCTCGGCCGGCGAGCCCTCCGGCTCGGGGTGGAACAGCCCGGAGTGCAGCCAGCGCTCGACGATGCGCGGCTCGACCTCCGAGGGCTCGAAGCGCTTGCGGTCCTTCAGGCTCGACATGAGAGGATCGGAGTGTATGGACGACGGGCGGGCGGGCGGTTCCCCACGCGAATGGGACGCGAGCAGCTACCACGGCCTCGCGACCCCGCACCAGGCCTGGGGCGCGGCGATCCTCGGCCGGCTGGCGCTGCGCGGCGACGAGACGGTCCTCGACCTCGGCTGCGGCACCGGCCGCGTGACCGCGCAGCTGCTCGAGCGGCTGGGCCCGGAGGGCCGCGCGATCGGCATCGACGGCTCGGCGCGGATGGTCGCCGAGGCCGCCCGGCGCCTGGGCGGCGACCCGCGCGCGTCGTTCGCGCGCCAGGACCTGCTGGAGCTGACGGTCGCGGAGCCGGCCGACGCCGCGGTCTCCAGCGCGACGTTCCACTGGATCAAGGACCACGACACGCTCTTCGCGCGGATCCGCGCCGCGCTGAAGCCCGGCGCGCCGTTCGTCGCGCAATGCGGCGGGCGCGGCAACGTGGCCAACGTCGTCGCCGCGGTGCGCGAGGTCTCGGCCCGCGAGCCCTACGCGGAGCACTTCGCCGGCTGGCCGGGGCCATGGAACTACGCCGCCCCGGAAGAGACGACCGATCGCCTGGAGCGGGCGGGGTTCGCCGTCGAGCGCTGCTGGCTGGAGGACTCGCCGCAGCGCCCCGCGCCGCTGCGCGACTTCCTGCGCACCGTGTCGCTCGGCTCCCACCTCGAGCGCCTCCCCGCCGCCCTGCACGAGGGGTTCGTCGACGCCGTCGCGGTGGCCATGGGCCCGGACCCGGTCCACGACTACGTGCGCCTGAACATCGTCGCCACGGCGTCCGCAGGATCGGCGAAGATCCGGGAGGGATGAACGACCTTGCGCAGCTGAAGGAGCGCATGAAGGACTTCTGGGCGCTCGGCGACTACGCGGAGGTCGCCAAGCGCTTCGAGCCGGTGGCCGACGCCCTCGTCGCCGCCTGCGACATCGGCGCCGGCGACCACGTCCTGGACGTCGCCGCGGGCAACGGGAACGTCGCGGTCGCCGCCGCGGGCACCGGCGCGCGGGTCACCGCGACGGACTTCGCGCCGGCGCTGCTGGCGATGGGCCGCGCGCGGACCGAGGCGCAGGGGCTCGACGTGCGCTGGGAGGAGGCCGACGCCGAGGCCCTCCCCTACCCCGACGCCTCGTTCGACGCCGTGACCAGCGCGTTCGGGCTGATGTTCGCGCCGCGGCCCGAGGTCGCGGTCGCCGAGGCGTTCCGGGTGACGCGACCGGGCGGCGTGGTCGGGCTGACGGCGTGGACGCCGGACGGCTTCACCGGCCAGATCACCGCGCTGATGGGCGGCTACCTGCCGGTCCCGATGGGCACCGACCGCCCGATCGACTGGGGCATCGAGACGACCGTGCGCCGCCGGCTGGCGCCGCACTCCGGCGGCCTGCAGATCACGCGCGGGGCGATCACCTGGGAGTTCGCCTCGCTGGACGCCGCGATGGCCTGGCAGGAGACGAACTTCGGCGCGCTGATCGCGGCGCGCCAGACGCTCGGCGACCGCTACGCGGAGCTGCGCGAGCGCTTCGTCGGGCTGATGGCCGAGTGGAACCGCGGCGACGACGGCGCGGTGCGGCTGCCGGCGACGTACCTGCTGGCCGTCGCGCGCCACGACCCGCAGCGCCGCT
The DNA here is from genome assembly GCA_025964295.1 of Conexibacter sp. The sequence continues at coordinate 2,939 of JAOPZD010000464.1, read as the reverse complement.
AGCCGAGCTTCTCCGTCGCCTGCAGGACCCGGTCCAGGCGGATCGGCAGGTCGCGCACGCGGACGCCGCACGCGTGGTGGACCGCGTTGGCGACGGCGGCGGCCGCGCCGACGATCCCGATCTCGCCGATGCCCTTGGACCCCATCGGGTTGAGGTGCTCGTCGACCTCGTCGATCCAGTGCACGTCGAGATCGGGGATGTCGGCGTGCGCGGGCACGTGGTACTGCGCGAGGTCGTGGTTGACGTAGTCGCCCAGGTTGGGGTCCATGATCCCCTCCTCCAGCAGCGCCATGCCGATGCCCATCGTCATGCCGCCCAGGAACTGCGAGCGCGCGGTGCGCGGGTTGATGATCCGGCCCGCGGCGAAGACGCCGAGGTGGCGGTTGATCCGGACCTCGCCGGTGCGCGGGTCGACGCGGACCTCGGAGAACTGCGCGCCGAACGCGTGGCGGGAGTAGTCCTCCTGGTTGGCGACGTCGTCGCTGCTGTCGCCGAAGCCCTCGGTCGCGCCGGGGTGGGCGCGCAGGTCCTGGCAGGCCAGGACGATCGCCGTGCCCCACGAGGCGGTGCCCATCGAGCCGCCGGCCAGGCCGGCCTTGGGCAGCGCGCTGTCGCCGAGCTCCAGGGTGACGGCGCCGGCGGCGACGTCGAGCGCGTCGGCGGCGATCTGGGTCAGCGCGGTCCGCGCGCCGGTGCCGATGTCGGAGGCCGCGATGCTGACGGTGAACCGGCCGTCGTCCTCCACGCGGGCCCGCGCGGTCGCCGGGGCGCGGTAGGCCGGGTAGGTCGAGGCGGCGACGCCGGTGCCCAGCAGCCAGCGGCCGTCGCGGCGGACGCCCGGCGCCGGGTCGCGGCCCTCCCAGCCGAAGCGCTGCGCGCCCTCGCGCAGGCAGGCGACGAGGTTGCGCGAGCTGAACGGGATCCCGCGCTCGGGATCCTGCTCGGGCTCGTTGACGATCCGCAGCTCGATCGGGTCGAGACCCGCGGCCAGCGCCAGCTCGTCCATCGCGCACTCCAGCGCGTACATGCCCGGGCACTCGCCGGGCGCGCGCATCCACGACGGCGTCGGCACGTCGAGCCGCAGCAGGCGGTGGCGCGTGCGGCGGTGCGGCGCCGCGTACATGTGGCGCGTGGCGACGACGGTCTGCTCGGTGAACTCGCGGACGCGCGAGGACTGCATCGTCGCGTCGTGGGTGATCGCGACCAGGCGGCCGTCGGGGTCGGCGCCCAGCGCGACGCGCTGGGTGGTCGGCGTGCGGTAGCCGACGAACGCGAACATCTGCTGGCGGGTGATCGCGAGCTTCACCGGGCGGCCCACCTCGCGCGCGGCGATCGCGGCGAGGACCAGCTGCGGGCGCGGCGTGCCCTTGGAGCCGAAGCCGCCGCCGACGTGGCGGTTGACGACGCGCACCCGCTCGGGGTCGACGTCGAGCACCTGGGCCAGCGTGTCGCGCGCGGTCGGCGCGCCCTGGTTGGAGTCATAGACCGTGAGGTCGCCGCGGCCGCCGTCGGCCCAGATCGCCAGCGAGGCGTGCGGCTCCATCGCGTTGTTGTGCAGCCCGGGCGTCGTGTAGACATGGTCGACGCGCACGGGCGCGGCGGCCAGGGCGGCGACCGGATCGCCCTGCCTGGACTCGCCCGCGAAGCCGGCGTTGGCCTGCTCGGGGACGTAGACGTTGGCGTCGCCGGCGTCGAGGATGACCTTGTGCGGCGTCTGGGCGACGTCGAAGCGCAGCTGGGCGGCCGCCTCGCGCGCGGTCTCCAGCGACTCGGCGACCACCAGCCCGGTGATCTGGCCGCGGTAGTGGATCTCCGGCGACTGCAGGACCGCCAGCTCGTGGTCCTCGACCCGGGTCAGCGGCGGGGCGTTCTCGTGGGTCAGGACGGCCAGGACGCCGGGCTGGGCCAGCGCGGCGGAGGCGTCGACCGACCGGATCTTGCCGCGCGCGACGGTCGCCTGGACGATCCACGCGTAGGCCACGTCCTCGGCCTCGTACTCGACGGCGTAGCGCGCGGTGCCCGTGACCTTGTCGCGCCCCTCGATGCGCGCCAGCGGCGTGCCGACGACGGTCGGGGCCGTGCCGGCCATCACGCCACCGCCCCGGTAGCGGCGGCCGCCGCGGCGAGGTCGCCGAGCGTCCGGACCAGCAGGTTGCGGGCCAGCGGGACCTTGAAGGCGTTGTCGCGCAGGGGCTTGGCCGCCGCCAGCTCGGCGTCGGCCGCGCGCAGCAGCGCCTCCTCGCCGATCCGGCCGCCGCGCAGCAGCTCCTCCGCGCGCTCGGCGCGCCACGGGACGTGCGCGAGGCCGCCGAAGGCGATCCGTACGTCCCGCACGACGCCGTCACCGCCGACGTCCAGCGCGGCGGCGATCGAGACGACCGCGAACGCGTAGGAGGCGCGGTCGCGGACCTTGACGTAGGTCGAGGACGCCTCCAGCGCGCCGGCCGGCGGCAGCTCGACGCCGAGGATCAGGTCGCCGGGCTCGAGCACGGTGTCGCGCGTCGGGTCGTCACCGGGCAGGCGGTGCAGGCCGGGCATCGGGATCGGCCGGTCGCCCCCGTCGCCGCGCACGTGGACGGTCGCGCCCAGCGCGGTCAGCGCGACGGCCATGTCGGACGGGTGGGTGGCGACGCACGCCTCGGAGTGGCCGAGGACCGCGAGGTTGCGGTGGTCGCCCTCGCGCGCCGGGCAGCCATCGCGATCCCGCCCGCCCTCGCGCTTGTTGCAGGCCTTGGTCACGTCCTGGAAGTAGGCGCAGCGCGTGCGCTGCAGGAGGTTGCCGCCGACCGTCGCGAGGTTGCGCAGCTGGCCTGAGGCGCCGGCCAGCAGCGCCTGCGACAGCACCGGGTAGCGCGCGCGCACCAGCGGGTCGGCGGCGAGCCCGCTGTTGGTCACCGCCGCGCCGATGCGCAGTCCGCCGCCGCCGGTCTCCTCGATCG
>JAOPZD010000446.1 GCA_025964295.1 Conexibacter sp. | reverse complement strand
AGACGCTGTGGCGGGTCTCGCGCGCGCTCGGCGTGCCGCTCGGGACCCTGCTGAGCCCGCCGTCGCGGCGCCCGCGCGTCCGGGCGATCCGCGCGCGCAGCGGCGAGCCGCTGGCGTCGGAGTCCGGGATGGCCGCGTGGCTGCTGCACGCCGCCGGGCACGAGCACCGCTCCGAGGTCTTCGACATCGAGCTGCCGCGCGGCGTGGACCAGGCGACCGACGGCCACCTGCCCGGCACCGAGGAGCTCATCGTCTGCGTCAAGGGACGGGTGCGCGTCGGGCCCTATGACCAGGAGGTCGAGCTGGCAGCGGGCGACGCCGTGTGGTTCACCGCCGACGTCCCGCATCACTACGAGGCGCTGCGCGACACCAGGACGTTGTGCTACATGATCTACCCGGCGGCCGGCGTCGCGGCCGCGGCCGCGGCCCCGGCGGGAGGCGAGACGCCGTGAAGCTCGCGTCCCAGCCCGTCGTCGCCGGCGTCGTCGCCGCGGTCGTCGGCTTCGCCGGGTCGTTCGCGATCGTCCTCGCCGGGCTGCGCGCGGTCGGCGCCACCGACGCGCAGGCGGCGTCCGGCCTGCTGGTCCTCAGCCTCGCGATGGGCACCACCGGCCTCGCGCTGTCCACGGTCTACAGGATGCCGCTGAGCATCGCGTGGTCGACGCCCGGCGCCGCGCTGCTGGTCGCCGCCGGCCACGTCGAGGGCGGCTACCCGGCGGCGCTCGGCGCGTTCGCGTTCGCCGGGGCGCTGATCGTCCTGGCGGGCCTGTGGCGGCCGCTGACCAAGGTCATCACCATGATCCCCGGCCCGCTGGCCAGCGGGCTGCTGGCCGGCGTGCTGCTGCAGGTCTGCGTCGCGCCGGCGCACGCGGTCGTCGACGTCCCCCGCCTGGCGATCCCGATGGTCGTGGTCTGGCTCGTGCTCTGGAAGGTCGCCCGCCGCTGGGCGGTGCCGGGCGCGCTGGCCGCCGCCGCGATCGCGGTCGCGATCGACCCGGTGGACAACGGGAGCACCGCGCACCTGCTCCCGCAGCTGACCTGGGTCACGCCGTCGCTGCACGTCGGCACGCTGCTCGGCCTCGGGCTGCCGCTGTTCGTCGTGACGATGGTGTCCCAGAACGTCGCGGGCATGGCGGTGCTCGTCGCCAACGGCTACCGGCCGCCGCTGCGCCCGGTGCTGGCGACGACCGGCGCCGCCACGATCGTCGGCGCCCCGTTCGGCGCCCACGGCATCAACCTCGCCGCGATCACCGCCGCGATGGCCGCCGGGCCCGACGCCGACCCGGATCCGGCCCGGCGCTGGCTCGCCGGCGCCAGCAACGGCGCCATCTACTTCGTCCTCGGCCCGTGCGCCGGGCTGGCGACCGCGCTGCTGGCCGCCTCGCCGCCGGTGCTGATCGAGGCCGTCGCGGGCCTCGCCCTGCTGGCGACGCTCGGGACCGCGCTGCGCGCCGCCACCGACGACGACGAGCAGCGCGACGCCGCGATCGTCACGTTCGTCGTCACCGCCTCGGGCGTCACCGCGCTGGGGATCAGCGCGCCGTTCTGGGGCCTGGTCGCCGGGCTCGGGCTGCTCGGCGTGCAGCGGGCGCGCTACGGTCGCCGGGTCCGTGAGCCCGCGCTCGAGAACCACTGACCGCCTGACGATCGACCGCCTCGCGAGCGACGGGGCCGTCGAGGTCCGGATGCTCGACGGCTTCCGCGTCGGCGAGGGCCCGATCCGCGAGCCCCACCGCCACGACTACCACGAGCTGATGTGGCTGCGCGCGGGCTCCGGCGTCCAGCTCGTCGACGGCGAGGAGCTGGACATCGTGCCCGGGACCGTGACCGTCATCGCGCGCGGCCAGGTCCACCAGTTCCGCCACGCCGAGGGACTGCACGGCGCGCTGCTGCGGATCAGCGACGCAGCGCTGACCGGCGGGGAGGGCTGGCTGCTCGGCGGGCGCGGCGGCGGCGCGCGCGTCATCGCGGTCCCGCCCGGCGAGCGCGCGCGCTTCGAAGCGGCCCTGGGCGCGCTGCACGCCGAGACGACCCGGCCGCCCGACCCGTTCGCGCCCGACCTCGTCCGTCACCTCACGTCCACCGTCCTGCTGTGGCTGGAGCGCTGGCACGCCGCCTCGCGGACCGAGCGACCGGCGCCCGACGACGCCGACGTCGCCCTGCACCGTCGCTTCGCCGAGGTCCTCGAGCGCGACTTCGCCGCCCACCACGACGTCGCCCACTACGCCGACGCGCTCGCGTTGCCCGCGGCGGCGCTCTCGCGCGCGCTGGTCGCCGTGACCGGCCGGGCGACCAAGGAGCTGATCGTCGAGCGCGTGATGGTCGAGGCGATGCGGCTGCTGCGCTTCACCGACGCGACGGTGGGGGAGGTCGCGTTCCGCGTCGGCTACGGCGACCAGCTGTACTTCTCGCGCGCGTTCAAGCGCTATGCGGGGCGCGCGCCGCAGGCCTATCGCACGGAAGTCCATGGATCCGCGGGCTTTGGCCATACCGCGGCGGACGCCGGCGCACGACACTGAGCGGTGTCATGAGCAACCCCTTCGCCCCCGTCACCACCGGCCCCGCCGCGCAGGGCCTCAGCGAGCTCCCCGCCACGCTGCGCCTCGGCGCCGTCCACCTCGTCGTCACCGATCTCGACCGCTCCGTCGCCTGGTACCAGACCGCGCTCGGCCTGCGCATCCAGCGCCACGACGCGACCGTCGCCGCGCTCGGCGACGGCGCCGAGGACGTCCTCGTCCTGCACGAGGACGCCACCGCGACGCAGCCCCCGCGCCGCGCCTCCGGCCTCTACCACTACGCCTTGCTCTTCCCGACGCGCGAGGAGCTGGCCCGCGTCGCGCTGCGCCTGGCCGCGAGCCGCACGCCGATCCAGGGCGCCTCCGACCACGGCACGCACGAGGCGATCTACCTGCCCGACCCCGACGGCAACGGCATCGAGCTGGCCGCCGACCGCCCGCGCGACCAGTGGCCCTCGCCCGAGGAGGAGTTCTCCGGCGGCGGCCCGCGGCCGCTGGACTTCGACGCGTTGCTGGCGACCGTCGCCGGCGAGGAGCCCACGGCGCAGGTCGAGCCGGGCCTGCGCGTCGGCCACCTGCACCTGCACGTCGGCGACATCGCCCAGGGCCTCGCGTTCTACCGCGACGTCATCGGCTTCGAGGTCTGGGCGATGATGCCCACCGCCGCGTTCGTCTCGGCCGGCGGCTACCACCACCACCTGGGCTTCAACACCTGGCGCGGCGAAGGCGCGGCGCCGATGCCGGCCGGCATCGTCGGCCTGCGCCACTGGACGATCGTGCTCGAGACCGTCGACCAGGTCGCCGAGGTCCGCGGCCGCGTCCGCGACGCCGGCCTGCCCAGCGAGGACGTCACCGGCGGCTTCGCGGTCGCCGACCCGTTCGGGATGACCGTCCGGATCGTGGTGGCCTCCGGCCGCTGAGCCCGGCCACGCCAAAGCGGCCTTTTTGGGTTGCGGTTTGGTGTGGAGCTCTGAGAGGCTCGCCTTCGAGTCATCCGCGCGCCCAACCGGGGCGCGCGGGCACCAGGAGGAGAGAACCCATGCACCTCAAGCGTTGGGCGGCCGCGCTGGCCGTCGCCACCGCATGTCTGGCCGCGTCGGCGGCGGGCGCGCAGGCGGCGCTGCCCGTCATCTACAACTTCCCGGCCGCGATCGCCGCGTCGGCGGTGCAGCCCGGTGGGTCGCCGGCCGGCGCCAACGTGCCGTGCACGCCGTCGGCGGCGCACCCGCGGCCGGTCGTGCTGGTCAACGGCACGTTCGCCAACCAGATCACCAGCTGGAACGCGGTCGCGCCGTTGTTGAAGAACAACGGCTACTGCGTCTACACCTTCAACTACGGCGGCCTCTTCGTCGGCCAGATCGGGTCCTACGGGCCGGTCGCGGCGTCGGCCGGCGAGCTGAAGACCGAGGTCGACAAGGTCCTGGCCGCCACGGGCGCGTCCAAGGTCGACCTCGTCGGCTGGTCGCAGGGCGGCATGATGCCGCGCTACTACCTCAAGAACCTCGGCGGCGCGGCGAAGGTCAACGCGCTGATCGGGCTCGCGCCGTCCAACCACGGCACCACGCTGAGCGGCCTGGCGATCCTCGCCGGGTACTTCCCCGGCGCCCTGCCGCTGGTCGGCGCGCTGTGCCCGGCGTGCACCGACCAGGTCGTCGGCTCGCCGTTCCTGACCGCGCTCAACGCCGGCGGCGACACGGTGCCCGGGGTCAAGTACACAGTCATCCAGTCGCGGTACGACGAGGTCGTGACGCCCTACACCTCGGCGTTCCTGTCGGGTCCCAACGTCACCAACATCACGATCCAGAGCAAGTGCATCCTGGACGGTGGCGACCACCTGTCGATGCCCTACGACCACATCGTCGACCGCGAGGTGCTCAACGCCCTCGATCCGGCGCACGCGAGCGGGACGATCTGCACGCCGATCGTCCCGGCGGTCGGCGGCTAGCCGCTAGCCCGCGACCACCGGAACCCGCAGCGCATCGGGCCCGGCCGTGACGGTGATCACGGCCGGGACCGGGCTGCCGCGGTAGGCCGCGTCGCTGCCCGCGACGACGAGCCGGATGCGGTGCCCGGCGGCGAAGCGGTGGACGATCGCCGGCAGCGTCACGTCCACGGGCGCGGCCAGGGACCGCGGGCGGATCGGCGCGACCAGGCGCCCGGCCTGGGTCACGGTGCCGTCGGGCGCGACGTCCTGGACCTTGAGGAACAGGGCCGGCAGCGCGGCGGGGACGGCGCCGCCGAGCACGCCGCCGGCGCCCACGGCGGCGATCC
>JAOPZD010000436.1 GCA_025964295.1 Conexibacter sp. | reverse complement strand
CAGCCGATCTTCGACGGCCACCACGACGCGCTGACGCGCCCCGACCACGCGCGCCTGGCCGAGGGGCGCGACGGCGGCCACCTCGACCTGCCGCGCGCCCGCGCCGGCGGGCTGGCCGCCTCGATGTGGGCGATCTTCTGCAGCGGCCCCGGGGTGACGATGGACTTCGAGGCCCAGCCCGGCGGCGGCTACGACGTCCCGCTCGAGCCCGAGCTCGGCCATCCCGACGCCGCCGCGGAGGCGGGCGCCGCCGCGGGCCGCCTGCTGGCGCTGGAGCGCGCGGGCCACCTCCGCGTGGCGCGGTCGGTGGCCGATCTCGACGCCGCCGCCGACGGCGGCCCGCCCGCCGCGGTCATGCACCTCGAGGGCGCCGAGCCGATCGACGTCGGCCTGGAGGCGCTGGACGCCTGGCACGCCGCGGGCCTGCGCTCGCTCGGGCCGGTCTGGAGCCGGCCCAACCGCTTCGGCCACGGCGTCCCGTTCCGCTTCCCGTCCTCGCCCGACACCGGCGACGGCCTCACCGGCGCCGGCCGCGCGCTGGTGGCCAAGTGCGATGACCTGGGCATCGCCGTCGACGTCTCGCACCTCAACGCCCGCGGCTTCTTCGACGTCGCCGAGCTCACGGCCAAGCCCGTCATCGCCTCCCACTGCGGCGCCCACGCGCTGGCGCCCGCCTCGCGCAACCTGACCGATGAGCAGCTCGACGTGGTCGGCGCCTCGGGCGGCATCGTGGGCATCCCCTACATCGTGGACTTCCTGCGCGCCGACGGCGCCCTGGACCGCTCCACGCCGCTGAGCACCGTCGTCGCCCACGTCCGCCACGTCGCCGACCGCGTCGGCGTCGCGCACGTCGGCTTCGGCTCGGACTTCGACGGCGGCGACATCCCCGACGAGCTCGGCGACGTCGCGGGGCTCCCGCGCCTGCTCGCCGCGCTGGCCGACGACGGCTTCACCAGCGGCGAGATCGCCCAGATCGCCTGGGGCAACTGGCGCCGCGTGCTGGCGGCGGCCTGGGCCTGAGCCCGGGCGCTAGCTCCGGGCGCCCGCGGCGTCGGCCGCGCCGAGCCGGAAGTCCAGCGCCGCGACCGTCGCGGGCACGTCCTCCGGGGGCGTCGGCCGCGCGTAGAGGAAGCCCTGCCCGACATCGCAGCCCAGCGCCTCGACGACCTGGCTCTGCGCCTCGGTCTCCACGCCCTCGGCGACGACGGAGAAGCCCAGCGTGCGGGCCATGTCGCAGACCGCGCGGACGATCGCCGCCGCCTGGCGCGAGGACGCGAGGCTCGTGATGAACCCGCGGTCGAGCTTGAGCGCGTTGAGCGGCAGGTCGCGCAGGCAGGCCAGCGAGGACTGCCCGACGCCGAAGTCGTCGAGCGCGATCCGCACGCCCGCGGCGGCGAGCGCGTCGAGCGTCGCGTTGGCGGCGTCCGGGTCGTCCATGACGGCCGACTCGGTGACCTCGACGACGAGCTGGCCGGCGGGGATGCCGCGCTCGGCGAGCACCTCGAAGATCTCGTCGGCCAGGCCCGGCCGGCTGAGCTGCACGCGCGAGACGTTGACCGACATCTGCATGTCGCCCATCGCCAGGCCGGCGTCGCGCCAGCGGCGCAGCTGGTCGAGCGCCTCGCGCAGGACCCAGCGGCCGAGCGGCTCGATCAGGCCGTGCTGCTCGGCGAGCGGGATGAAGCGCCCGGGCGGGATCTCGCCGCGCTCGGGGTGCGTCCAGCGCACGAGCGCCTCGAAGCCGCTGACGCGGCCCTGGCCGAAGCGCACCATCGGCTGGTAGACGAGCCGCAGCGCGCCGTCGTCGATCGCGCCGCGCAGGTCGTGGGTCAGCGCGACGCGCTCGACGGTCTCGGCGCGCATGTGGTCGTCGAAGATCTCGTAGCGCCCGCGGCCGGCGCGCTTGGCGCGGTACATCGCGACGCCGCCGTCGCGGACGAGGTCCTCGCCGTCGATCGCCGCGCCGGGCCCCGCGAGCGCGATGCCCATGCTCGCGCTGGGGCGCAGCTCGACGCCGGCGATGTCGACGGCGCCTGCGACGACGGCCAGCAGCCGCTCGGCGATCGCGGCGCTCTCGGTGACGTCCTCCAGCCCCTCGCAGAGGATCGCGAACTCGTCGCCGCCGATGCGCGCCAGCGTGTCGGACGGGCGCAGCGCCTCGCTGAGGCGCGGCGCGAGGCTGCGCAGCAGCGTGTCCCCAGCGGCGTGGCCGAGGCTGTCGTTGACGCCCTTGAAGTCGTCGAGGTCGAGGTACAGGACCGCGACCCAGCCCTGCTCGCGGCGGTGGCGGGCGAGCGCGAGGCGCAGGCGGTCCAGCAGCAGCGCGCGGTTGGGGAGCTGGGTCAGCGGGTCGTGCAGCGCCTGGTGGCGCAGGCCGCGCTCGGCGGCCAGCCGGCGCAGGGCGCCGGTCAGGACGTTGGCGACCGACTGCAGGAACGCGAGGTCGTCGTCGTCGAAGGCGCGCGGCGCGGTGCCGTACATGCCCAGGACGCCGAACGGCGCGTCGCCCTCGCCGGCGACCGGGACGGTGACGCCGCTGATGATGCCGCGCGCGACCAGCCCGGAGACGTCGAAGCGCTCCTCGGCGCGGGCGTCGCGGACGACGACCGGACCGCGGTGGTCGAGCGTGTGCCGCGCGTGGCGCTCGTCGAGGCGGGCGGCGGTGCCGTCGCCGGGGTCGTCGCTGTGGGAGCCGCTGACGAAGCGCAGCGCGTCGCCGCCGGCGTCGTCGACCGCGGCGAGGCCGGCCAGCGTCACGTCGAGGCTCTGGGTGATCGCGCGGACCGTGGCCTTGGCCAGCGCGGGGAAGTCCTGCTCGGTGATCGCCAGCTGGCTCAGCCGCGCGACAGCGGCCTGCTGGCCGGCGCGGCGCTCGGCGCGCTCCTCGGCCGCGCGGCGCGCGGTGATGTCCTCGAGCTGGCCGATCGCGTACAGCGGCGCGCCGCGGTCGTCGCGGACGAGCGAGATCGTCGTCGCGCCCCACAGCGTGGTGCCGTCGGCGCGCAGGTAGCGGCGGTCGCGCTTGTAGCGGTCGAGCGCGCCCGCGGCCAGCCGGCCGAAGTCGTCGGCCCGGGCCGCGGCGTCGTCGCGATGGGAGACGTCGAGCATGCCGCCCCCGGCCAGCAGCGCCTCCTCCGTGGTGCCCAGGACCCGCGCCAGCTCGCGGTTGACGCGCAGGAAGTGCCCGTCGAGGCCGATGATGGCCATGCCGACGCCGGCCTCCTCGAAGGCGACGCGGAAGCGCGCCTCTGCCTCGTGCAGCGTGCCGGCCCCCTGCGCCGGTGTGCGGACCTGATCCACCAGATGTGGTAATCGGACGCCCCGGTTGCCGTCTGAAGGCCTGGCGCGGGACTACCCCAGCTTGATCATCCCGTGCTTGACCCGCGTGTAGTCCTCGAGGCCGTAGATCGACAGGTCCTTGCCGTAGCCGGACTCCTTGAAGCCGCCGTGGGGCATCTCGGAGAGGAAGGGCAGGTGGTCGTTGACCCAGACGCAGCCGAAGTCGAGCTGGCGGATGGCCTCCATGGCGACGCCGACGTCACGGGTCCAGACGGAGGCGGCGAGGCCGTAGGGGACGTCGTTGGCCAGCGTGAAGGCCTGGTCGGCGTCCTCCAGCCGCTGGACCGTCACGACCGGGCCGAAGACCTCGGACTGGACGATCTCGTCGCGCTGGCCGACGCCGGCGACGATCGTCGGCTGCACGAAGAACCCGGCGTCGCGCCCCGTGCCGCCGCCGGTGAGGACCTCGGCGCCGCCGGACGTCGCGCGGTCCAGGAAGCCCAGGACGCGCTCCTGCTGGCGGGCGGAGATGACCGGCCCCATCTCGACCTGCTCGCCCTCGGCGGGATCGCCGACGACGAGCGAGGACACGGCCGGGACCAGCTCCTCCAGCAGCCGCTCGTAGATCCCCGGCGCGGCGAGCACGCGCGCGGCGGCGGTGCAGTCCTGGCCGGAGTTGAGGAACGAGGCGGTGCGCAGGCCCTCGGCGACCGCCTGGGGATCGGCGTCCTCGAAGACGATCACCGGCGCCTTGCCGCCGAGCTCGAGGTGCACGCGCTTGAGCGTGTCGGCCGCGGCGCGCGCGATGCCCTTGCCGGTGGCGACGCTGCCGGTCAGCGAGACCATGGCGATCTCGCGATGGCGGACGATCGCCTCCCCCACGTTCGGGCCGTCGCCGGTCACGACGTTCAGGACGCCGGGCGGCAGCACGCCGGCGATCAGCTCGGCGAAGCGCAGCGTCGACAGCGGCGTCAGCTCGGACGGCTTCAAGACCACCACGTTGCCCGCCGCCAGCGCCGGCGCGATCTTCCAGATGGCCATCATCAACGGGTAGTTCCACGGCGCGATCTGGCCGACGATGCCCAGCGGCTCCCGACGGACCATCGACGTGTAGCCCGCGCCGTACTCGCCGGCGGCCGGAGCGCTGAGCGTGCGCGCAGCGCCCGCGAAGAACCGCAGCTCGTCCGAGCAGATCGGCAGCTCCTCCAGTGCCAGCGCCATCGGCTTGCCGACGTTGCGCGACTCGAGCGCCGCCAGCTCGTCGGCGTGGCGGTCGATCGTGTCGGCCAGCGCGAGCAGGAGCTCCATGCGCTGCCCGGGCGTGGTGTCGCGCCATGGGATCCGCGCGGCGCGTGCCGCCTCGATCGCCCGCTCGACGTCGGCGTGCGTGCCCTCGGGCACGCGCGCGATGGT
>JAOPZD010000423.1 GCA_025964295.1 Conexibacter sp. | reverse complement strand
CGCCGGCAGCCACTCCAGCCACCGCGGCAGGTACCAGTTCCAGTCGCCCAGGAGCTTCATCGTGGCGGGCAGCAGCACGGCGCGGACCAGGGTCGCGTCGATCAGGATGGCCGTGGCCAGCCCGACGCCCATCATCTTGAAGTCCAGGTAGCTCAGCGTCGCGAAGATGCCGAACACCGCGACCATCACGAGCGCCGCGCTGGTGACCGTCCCGGCCGTCGTCCGGATCCCGTGGGCGACCGCGTCCTCGGTCTTCATGCCGCGATCGAACGCCTCGCGGACCCGGCTGAGGATGAACACGTGGTAGTCCATCGACAAGCCGAAGAGGATCACGAACAGGAACATCGGCAGCCAGCTGGTGATCGAGCCCGTCGACTGGAAGCCCAGGAGCTTCTCGCCGTGGCCGTCCTGGAAGACCCACGTCAGCACGCCGTAGGCGGCGCCGACCGACAGCAGGTTCAACACGATGGCCTTGATCGGGATCACGATCGAGCGGAACGTCATCAGCAGCAGCAGGAACGCGAGGCTGAGCACGAAGCCGAAGACGATCGGCCAGCGCGACTTCATGAGGTCGTTGAAGTCCTTGGACCCCGCGGTCATGCCCGTCACGTAGGCCTTGGTCCCGGCCGCGTCGGCGAACTTCGGCACGACCTTGCCGCGCAGCACCGCCAGCGCGTCGTTGGACGCCTTGTCGGTGCCCGTGCCGACGATCGGCAGGCTGATATCCATCACGGTCTTGTCGGCCGAGATCGACACGTCGATCGGCTCCTTGACCTTGCCGGTCGCGACCGCGTCCTTCTCGAGCTGGTTGACCGCCGCGGCGATCCTCGGCGTCGTCACGTCCTTGGCCTTGATGACCACGCCGGCCGGGATCTCGCCGCCCGGGAACGCCGCCTGCATCTTGTCGTACACCTTCATGACCTGCAGGTTGCGCGGGATCGCCTCGGTCCCGCTGTCGGCCGTGTGCATGTGCAGCACCGGCGCGGCGAGCACCAGCAGCAGCGCGGTCGCGCCGACCATCGCGGCGACCGGCCGGCGCAGCACGCGGTCGAGCACGAAGTTCCAGCCGCGCCCGCCGCTGTCGATGTCGCGCGTGCGGGCCGCGGCCATCCGCTTGCCGACGAACGGGATGCGGCCACGCTCCAGCCACTTGCCCGAGCCCGACAGCAGCGCCGGGATCACGGTGACCGAGCCGATCATGGCCACGAAGACCACGAGGATCGCGCCGATGCCCAGCGCGGTGAACGTCGCGTCGCCCGCGAACATCATCCCGGCCATGGCCACCATGACGGTCACGCCGGAGATCAGGACCGCGCGACCCGAGGTGGCGGCGGCGATCGCCACCGCGTCCTTGGGGGCGTGGCCGCGGGCCTTCTCCTCGCGCTCACGGCGCAGGTAGAAGAGCGAGTAGTCGACCCCGACGGCCAACCCCACCAACAAGACGATCTCGTTGATGAACTCGTCGAGCGCGAACAGGTGGCTGATCGGGCCGAGCAGGCCGATCGTGCCGACGACCGCGGTGATGCCCAGTAGGAGCGGGACGCCCGCGGCCATCAGCGCGCCGAAGGTCAGCACGAGGATGATCAGCGTGACGGGGACCGACAGCAGCCCGGCCTTGGCGAAGTCGTCGCCGAAGGCCTTGGACAGCGCCTTCTCGGAGCTGGCGTCGCCGAACTGGCCGACGAACAGCGACGGGTGCTTGGCGCCCGCGGCCTTGACCGCGGACTCGACCGCGTCGACGCGGTTGGCCGCGAGGTCGGAGTCGCCGGCGATCTTGAACGACACGAGCGCCGAGCGGCCGTCCTTGGAGAGCTGGCCGGCGTTGCCCTTGGCGTAGGGGGACTGGACCTCGATCACGCCGCGCTGCTTGGCGACGCCTTGTACGACATCTCGCACGGTCGCGCGGAAGGCTGGATCGGAGGACTTCACCTTGCTGCCGGAAGGAGCCTGGACCAGGACGTTCTCGTCGGCCCGGTCGGGGTAGGCGTCGTTGACGATCTGATCGCCGGACTTCGAGTCGCCGTGCTGGCTCCCGTTGTCGGACGGGTTGACGGTGCCGACGGCGCTGCCGATGACGAGCGCCACGAGCACGAAGGCGAGCCATCCGACGATGGCCTTGCCGCGGTGGCGGGTGCTCCAGCGGCCGATGCGTGCAGCCAGCGAGGGGGAGTGCTGCGCGTTGGAAGAGGTCATGGCGCCAGCATCGTCGGAGGGGATCGCGCGCGCCATGCGGACCCCTGGCGTCCTGCGCGGGGGGAAACCCCACCCGTAAGGGTTCGTCGGGTTCGCCGCCCAGGCAGGCGTTCGTGCTGGGAATCTGACGCCGCGCCGCTACTCTGGGCCGCTGCCGAGCAACCTGCAGTCCGGCCGGACCGCGGCCGATGACTCGGGAACCGAGACCATGGATCCGCACATCGACCTCGCCACCGCCCCGACCGAGCCGACCGAGCCGGGCACCAACGGCCACCCGCCGCGCGCGGGTGCGATGGATCCCGGCTTCGTCGAGGTCCGCGACACCACGCCGTTCGTCGAGCGCACGCCGGTCAGCTCGGCCTTCCCGCCGATCGCCGACTACGGCTACCTCAGCGACTGCCACACCGGCGCGTTGGTGGCCCCGGACGGCACGATCGAGTGGCTGTGCCCGCCGCGCTTCGACTCGCCCAGCGTCTTCGGCGCGATCCTCGACCGCTCCGCCGGCGGCTTCCGCCTCGGCCCGAGCGCGATGGGCGTCCCCGCCGGCCGCCGCTACGAGCCCGGCACGATGATCCTCGAGACCACGTGGATGACGCCCACCGGCTGGGTCGTCGTCCGCGACGCGCTGGTCATCGGCCCGTGGCGCGAGCGCACGCAGGGCTCGACGACCGCGCACACGCGCCCGCCGACCGACTACGAGGCCCACCACGTCCTCGTGCGCACGATCACGTGCATCCACGGCCAGGCGCAGATCGAGCTGCTCTGCGAGCCGATGTTCGACTACGGCCGCGTGCCCGCCACTTGGTCGACCGTCCCCAACGACTCCTACGCCTTCGACGCGACTGACGGCGGCCGCACGCTGCGGCTGATGAGCGACCTCAACCTCGGCCTCGAGGGCGGCCTGGCCCGCGCGCGCCATCGCCTCGAGAAGGGCGAGACGCGGTTCTGCGCGCTGTCGTGGTCGCGCATGCTCGACGGCCCGCGCACCGCCGAGGAGGCGACCGCCGCGCTGCAGGACACGAGCGAGTACTGGCGCGGCTGGCTGGCCGACGCCGACTTCCCCGACCACCGCTGGCGCAACCACCTCGAGCGCAGCGCGCTGACGCTGAAGGGCCTGACCTACGCGCCGACCGGCGCGCTGGTCGCGGCGCCGACGACGTCGCTGCCCGAGACCCCGGGCGGCGTGCGCAACTGGGACTACCGCTACACGTGGATGCGCGACGCGACGTTCACGCTCAGCGGCCTGCACTCGCTCGGCCTCAACTGGGAGGCCGACGACTTCATCCAGTTCGTCGCCGACCTCGGCCGCAACGAGGACGGCGCGCTGCAGATCATGTACGGGATCGGCGGCGAGCGCGTCCTCGAGGAGGAGACGCTCGACCACCTCACCGGCTACGAGGGCGCCCGCCCGGTCCGGATCGGCAACGACGCCTACCACCAGCGCCAGAACGACGTCTTTGGCGCGGTGCTCGACAGCCTCTGGCTGCACGCCAAGGAGTACGGGCACAACAGCGCGCGCCTGTGGCCGGTCATCCACGACCAGGTCGAGCAGGCGATCGCCTCCTGGCGGCTGCCCGACCAGGGCATCTGGGAGTCGCGCGGCGAGCCCCAGCACTACGTCTCGAGCAAGTTGATGTGCTGGGTCGCGCTGGACCGCGGCGCCCGCCTCGCCGCGCGCCGCGGCAAGGACGACCTCGCCGACCGCTGGCGCATGGTCGCCAACGAGATCCACGCCGAGATCCTCGCCCGCGGCGTCGACGAGCACGGGCGCTTCACCCAGTTCTACGGCTCCAAGAACCTCGACGCGTCGCTGCTGCTGCTCCCGCTCGTCCGCTTCCTGCCCCACGACGACGCCCGCGTGCGCAACACCGTGCTGTCGATCGCCGAGGAGCTCACGGAGTCCGGCCTGGTCCTGCGCTACCGCACCGAGGAGACCGACGACGGCCTGACTGGTGAGGAGGGCACGTTCCTGATCTGCTCGTTCTGGCTGGTCAGCGCGCTGCTGGAGATCGGCGAGCGCAAGGAGGGTCGCCAGCTCTGCGAGCGCCTGCTGTCGCTCGCGTCGTCGCTGGACCTCTACGCCGAGGAGCTCGAGGCCTCCACCGGCCGGCACCTCGGCAACTTCCCCCAGGCGTTCACGCACCTGGCGCTCATCAACGCGGTCATGCACGTCATCCGCGACGAGGAGCAGAACCCGGTCGGCTAGGCCTGGTCGGCCGCCCGCAGCGCGGGCCCGACCTCGCGGGCGAACAGCCCGATCGTCCGCTCGTCCGCGGGCGGGCGGGCCAGCAGGAGGAAGTCGGCGACGCCGAGGCGGCGGTGGTCCTCCAGGCGCGCCGCGCACTGCGCGGGCGTGCCGACGACCATGCCGTCGGTCATCTGGGCAACGTCCAGGCCGGCCGCGTCGGCGCGCTCGCGGGCGCGGTCGTTCGCCTCGGCCTCGGTGTCGCCGAGGATCGCGCGCAGGACGACCTGCTTGCGGATCGTGGCGGGGTCGCGGCCGACGTCGGCGCAGTGGCGCCCGAGGACGTCGAGCTTGTGCTGGTACTCGGCGACGTCGCCGAAGAACGTGTCCCAGCCGTCGGCGTGCTCGGCGACGATCCGCAGCGTGCGCTTCTCGCCCGAGCCGCCGATCCACAGCGGCAGCGGCGACTGCAGCGGCTTGGGCTCGCAGCGCGCGTCCTGGACGGAGAAGTGCTCGCCCGCGACCGTCGCGGTCTCCTGCGTCCACAGCGCCTTCACGATCCGGCAGGCCTCGTCGAGCATGTCCATGCGGACGCCGATGCGCGGGAACGGGATGCCGTACTGGCGGTGCTCGTCCTCATACCAGGCGGCGCCGAGGCCGAGCTCCAGCCGCCCGCCCGAGATGTGGTCGATCGTCGCCGCCATGTTGGCCAGCACCGCCGGGTTGCGGTAGGTCACGCCGGTCACGACGATCCCGCAGCGCAGCCGCGTGGTGTGGGCGGCCATCGCGGCCAGCAGCGTGAAGCCCTCGAAGCACGGGCCGGTCGGGTCGGACTGGATCGACAGGAAGTGGTCGAAGACCGAGGCCCAGTCCAGCCCGACGTCCTCGGCCAGGCGCCACAGCGCCAGGTACTCGTCGAAGGTCGCGTGCTGCTGGCCGGCGTGGATGCCGAAGCGCAGGCCGGCGTCGTCGAAGCTCATGGGTCCGTGACTACCCGTGGGCGCGGGGGTTGAGCCGGGCGAGCGACATTCGCCACTTGACACGGCGTCGATGTTCGTGTCTGATCGTTCTTGTTCGGTTTCGCCGGGTCGGAGGGTCGTATGGGGTCAGGTCAAACAGAAGGGCGCACGATCGCTCATGTGCGTCGGCAGGAGATCGCGGACATGCTCCGCACCGACGGGTCGGTGACCGTCGCCCAGATGGAGGAGCGCTTCGGCGTGTCCTCGATGACCGCCCGCCGCGATCTGGCCGAGCTCGAGCGCCGCGGGGTGGCCCGCCGCACCCACGGCGGCGCCGTCCTCCCCACCGCCGCCGGCCACGAGGACTCGTTCCTCTCGCGCCTCACCCGCAGCTCCGGCGCCAAGCTCGCGCTGGCCCGCGCCGCCGCCGAGCTCGTCGCCGAGGAGGACAGCGTCTTCCTGGACTCCTCCTCCACCGCCTACCACGTGGCCCGCGAGCTGCTGGAGCGCAACCTGCGCGTGACGCTGCTGACCAACTCGCAGCCGATCATGGAGCTCGTCGCCTCGCACCCGAGCTCGCCCGCCGAGCTGATCGCCATCGGCGGCACGCTGCGCCGCCTGACCCGCTCGTTCGTCGGCCCGGTCGCGACGACCGCCGTCCAGTCGCACTACGCCGACCGCTTCTTCTTCTCCGTCAAGGGCGTCACGCCCGACGGCGTCCTGACCGACGCCGACAGCCTCGAGGCCGAGGTCAAGCGCACCATGCTGCGCCGCGCGACCGACCCGATCCTGCTGATCGACCAGTCCAAGCTCGAGTCCCGCGGCCTGAGCGTGATCGCCCCGGTCGCCGAGGTCACGCGGATCCTCACCTGCGGCATCGAGGAGGACGAGCTCGCACCGCTCGCCGCCCTCGGCGTCGCGCTGCACACCGTCCCCACCACCGAGGAGGCCGCGTGAGCGACTCCCCCGCCACGCCGCTGCTGGCGCTCGAGAAGGCCCAGAAGAGCTACGGCGCCGTCCGCGCCCTGCGCGACGGCACGCTGGCGATCCGCCCCGGCGAGGTCCGCGCGCTCGTCGGCGAGAACGGCGCCGGCAAGTCGACGCTCGTCAAGGTGCTCGGCGGCGTCACCCAGCCCGACGACGGCGCGCTGCTGGTCGACGGCCAGGAGGTCGTCTTCCACAACCCGACCGACGCGCGCGACGCCGGCATCGCCGTCATCTACCAGGAGCCCACGCTGTTCCCCGACCTCAGCGTCGCGGAGAACATCGCGATGGGCCGCCACCCGCTCGGCGCGCTGCGCCGGATCGACCGCAAGGCCCTGCACCAGCAGGCCTCCGAGCTGCTCACGCGCCTCGGCGTCCGCCTCGACGCCGACCGCCCCGTGCGCGGCCTGTCGATCGCCGACCAGCAGGTCGTCGAGATCGCCAAGGCCTTGTCCTTCGACGCGCGCGTCCTGATCATGGACGAGCCCACCGCGGCGCTCAGCGGCCCCGAGGTCGCGCGCCTGTTCGGCGTCGTCCGCGCGCTGCAGGAGCGCGGCGCGGGGATCCTGTTCATCTCGCACCGCCTCGAGGAGGTCTTCGCGATCGCCGAGACCGTCACGGTGATGCGCGACGGCGCGGTCGTCTCCGACGAGAGGACCGCCGACCTGACCGAGGACGACCTCGTGCGCCGGATGGTCGGCCGCGACCTCGACGCGCTGTTCCCCAAGACCGTCGCGGAGATCGGCGCGCCGCTGCTCTCCGTCCAGCGCCTCACGCGCGAGGGCGTCTTCACCGACATCTCCTTCGAGGTCCGCGCGGGCGAGATCGTCGCGCTGGCCGGCCTCGTCGGCGCCGGGCGCAGCGAGGTGGCCCGCGCGATCTTCGGCATCGACAAGGCCGACGGCGGCCTCGTCGAGGTCGAGGGCCGGCGGCTGCCCAACGGCAAGCCGACCGCCGCGATGGCCGCGGGCCTGGCCTTCGTGCCCGAGGACCGCCGCCAGCAGGGCCTCGTCATGGAGCTGTCGATCAAGCGCAACGCGACGATCACCAGCCTCGCGCGGCTGACCAGGCTGGGGCTGATCGCCGGCAAGGCCGAGCGGATCATGGCCGAGGAGTGGGCGCAGCGGCTGCAGCTCAAGTTCCACTCGCTCAACGACTCCGTCGGCACGCTCTCGGGCGGCAACCAGCAGAAGGTCGTGCTGGCCAAGTGGCTGTCGACCGAGCCCAAGGTGCTGATCGTCGACGAGCCCACGCGCGGCATCGACGTCGGCACCAAGAGCGAGGTCCACCGGCTGCTGAGCGACCTCGCCGGCCAGGGCCTCGCCGTCCTGATGATCTCCTCTGAGCTCCCGGAGGTGCTCGGCATGGCAGACCGCGTCCTGGTGATGCACGAGGGCCGGCTGACCGGCGAGATCCCGCGGGCCGAGGCCGACGAGGAGCGCATCATGCGCGCCGCGACCGGCCGGACCGAGGCGGCGGCGGCATGAGCGCCCAGGTCGAGTCGGCGCCCGGCGGCAACGAGGTCGTCGGCGAGCCCGGCGCGCAGGCGCGGCGCCTGACCGACGTCGTCTTCCGCGTCCGCGAGCTGGGCATCGTCGGCGCGCTCGCGCTGCTGATCGCGGTCACCGCGATCATGGAGCCGCGCTTCCTCGACGCCGACTCGCTGCGCAACCTCGCGCTCAACGCGGCCATCTTCGCCATCCTCGCGGCAGGTCAGACGCTCGTGCTCATCACGCGCAACGTCGACCTCTCGGTCAGCTCGGTGCTCGCGTTGAGCGCCTTCATGGCCGGGACGCTGCTGAGCGACCACCCGTCGCTGCCGATCCCCATCATCTTCCTCCTCGGGATGGGGCTCGGCGCGGCGGCTGGTGCGCTGAACGGCTGGCTGGTCACCTTCGGCCGCGTTCCCGCGCTGGTCGTCACGCTGGGCACGTTGTACGCCTTGCGCGGCCTCGCGTTCCTGTGGACCGACGGCCGCCAGGTCAACGCCGAGACGCTGCCGGACTCGTTCCTGAACATCGGGACCGGCTCGATCCTCGGGGTGCCGACGCTGGCGGTCATCGCGCTGGTCGTCGTGCTGCTCGTGGGCCAATACCTGCGCGACTTCCGGTCGGGCCGCGAGCTCTACGCGATCGGCTCCAGCCCCGATGCCGCGCGGCTGGCCGGCGTGCGCACCGGCCGCCGCGTCTGGGGCGCCTTCGTCATGGCCGGCGCGCTGGCCGGGCTGGGCGGCGTGCTGTTCACCGCGCGCTTCGGGACCGTCGACGCGACGGCCGGCACCGGCTATGAGTTCACCGTCATCGCCGCGGCCGTCGTCGGCGGCGTGACGATCAACGGCGGCAGCGGCAGCGTCTACGGCGCGGCGATCGGCGCCGTGCTGCTGGGGACGATCACCTCGTCGCTGATCGTCCTCAAGGTCGACGCGTTCTGGCAGCAGGCCGCCATCGGCACGCTGCTGATCGTCGCGATCGCCTTCGACCGCTGGATCGGGCTGCGCCTGGACGCCGCCCTTCGACAGAGGAGCGCCCGCCGTGCCGGCTGAGTCCACCCTGGTCCAGCGCCTGATGCGCTGGGAGACGCTGATCGTCGGCCTGATCCTCGTCGCCTGGGTCGTCGGGTCCGGCCTGTCGTCGGACTTCCTGTCGGCCGACTCGTTCACCACCGCCTCGCTCGACCTGTCGGAGGTGGCGCTGATGGCGCTGCCGCTGGCGCTCGTCGTCGTGGCCGCCGAGATCGACCTGTCGGTCGCCTCGGTGCTCGCGCTCTCCAGCGCCTGCATGGGCGAGCTGTGGAACGCCGGCCAGCCGATCGAGCTGATCATGGTCGAGTGCATCCTGATCGGCGCCGCGTGCGGCGCGATCAACGGGATCCTCGTCACGCGCTTCGGCCTGCCGTCGCTGGCGGTGACGATCGGCACGCTGTCGCTGTTCCGCGGCCTCGCGTTCGTCGTGATCGGCGACCAGTCGGTCACCGACTTCCCCGCGCAGTGGACCGACCGCGCGTTCGGCAACTTCGCCGGGACCGCGATCCCCAACACCATGATCCTGTTCGCCGCCCTGGCGATCGCCTTCGGCGTGCTGCTGCACGCGACCGGCTTCGGCCGCAAGGTGTTCGCCATCGGCGCCAACGAGGAGGCCGCGCGGTTCAGCGGCGTGCGCGTCAAGCGGATCAAGCTGTGGCTGTTCGTGATGTCCGGCGCGGTCGCCGGCCTCGCGGGCGTCGTGATCTCGCTGCGCAACTCGACCGCGGCGGCCAACGTCGGCACCGGCTTCGAGCTCACGGCGGTCACCGCCGTCGTGCTCGGCGGGGTCTCGATCTTCGGCGGCAAGGGCACCATCGGCGGCGTCGTCCTGGCGCTCGCCCTGCTCGGGTCCATCAACAAGGCCTTGACGCTCAGCAACTCGATCTCCAGCTACTGGATCCAGATCGTCACGGGCGTCCTGCTGATCGGCTCGGTCCTGGTGCCCAACCTCGTCGTGCGCGCACGGGAAGCGCGCGCCCACAGCTTCCACGGACGCCGGCAGTGGCCCTGGCGTACGCGGGTCGACACGTCCAGGCCACAGGAGGAGAGCGCATGATCCTGTCACGAGCCACCCGGCTCTCGGCCGCGTCGGCGGCCGTTCTAGCACTTTCGGTGTTCGCCACCGCGTGCGGCAGCACCAAGAACGACAACAAGTCGTCCGACAGCTCGGCGGCCGCCGCGACCAACAGCAGCGGCTCCGGGAAGGCGAACCCGAACGCCCCCATCAAGAAGGGCATCAAGGTCGTCCAGATCCCCAAGCAGCTGGGCAACCCGTACGAGGACATCGAGGACAACGGCACCAAGGCCGCGATCACCTCGATCGGCGGCACGTTCACCCGCAAGGGCCCGACCGACGCCGGCGCCTCGACGCAGGTCCCGATCATCCAGTCGACGATCCAGCAGAAGCCCGACGCGATCATCATCGCGGGCAACGACCCTGATGCGGTCGCCCCGGCGCTGAAGCAGGCCGCGGCCAAGGGCATCAAGGTCGTCACGCAGGACTCCGACGTCGCCAAGGACGCCCGCACGGTGTTCATCAACCAGGCGACGGTCCAGACGATCGGCGCCGACGAGGTCAAGATCCTCTCCGAGCAGATCGGCGGCAAGGGCGACATCGCGATCCTCTCGGCCACGGCCAACGCGCCGAACCAGAACTCCTGGATCAAGGTGATGAAGTCGGAGCTCAAGAAGCCCGAGTACTCCGGCATGAAGCTGGTCAAGGTCGCCTACGGCGACGACGACGACCAGAAGTCCTTCCAGGAGACGCAGGGCCTGCTGTCGGCCTACCCGAACCTCAAGGGCATCATCTCGCCCACGACGGTCGGCATCGCCGCCGCGGCGCGCTACCTGAGCAAGTCCCCCAAGAAGGGCAAGGTCGCGCTGACGGGCCTCGGCACGCCGAACCAGATGCGCAAGTTCGTCAAGGACGGCACCGTCAAGGAGTTCGGCCTCTGGAACCCGGCGGACGTCGGCTACCTCGGCGGCATGGCCGCCGCGGCGCTCGTCTCGGGCCAGATCACCGGCGCCGAGGGCGAGTCGTTCAAGGCCGGCAAGCTCGGCAGCCGCACCATCGGCAAGGACGGCGAGGTCATCCTCGGTCCGCTGACGCGGTTCAACGCGCAGAACATCGACAAGTTCGACTTCTGATGTCGCGGGCGGGCGTCGCACACGCGGCGCCCGCCCGGTCGCCGTACATGCACACCAACACCATCATCATCGACCGCGACGTCCCGGTGCCGATGGGCGACGGGACGACGCTGCGGGCCGACGTCTGGCGAGCGGCCGAGCAGGCCGCCGCCGGACCGGTGCTGCTGCAGCGCACGCCCTACGGCAAGGGCGCGTCGCTGGGAGCGATCCACCACCAGGGCCTGGAGCCCGCCCGCGCGGTGGACGCCGGCTGGTCGGTCGTCATCGCCGACGTCCGCGGGCGCTGCGCGTCCGACGGCGCGTTCGACCCCTTCTTCCAGGAGCCCGCCGACGGCGCCGACGCCATCGCCTGGCTGCGCGAGCAGCCGTGGTGCGACGGGCGCGTGGCGACGTACGGGACCTCCTACTGCGGCGCTGCGGCGCTGCTGGCCGCCGGCACCGCGCCCGACGGCCTGCTGGCCTGCAGCACGATCGAGACCGCCGCGCAGTACCACGACGGCTGGACCCACCGCGGCGGCGCGGTGCAGCTGAGCTTCCTGCTGAGCTGGGTGGCGAGCGATCTGCTCGGCGTCGACCCGGCCGCGCACGACCTCGCGACGCTGGCCGGCCGCTTCGGCCCGCTCGCCGACTGGCTGGCCCACCCCGACGACGACGCGTTCTGGCGCGCGATCTCCCCGCGCGAGCGCTGGGGCGCGACGGCCGTCTGCGGCCTGCACATCGGC
>JAOPZD010000398.1 GCA_025964295.1 Conexibacter sp. | reverse complement strand
CCAGTCCTTGGCGTCGCGCGCGGCGTTGCGGGCGGCCAGGAGCTCCAGCGCGTCGGCGCCGGGCCCGTCGCCGTCGGCGGGCGCCTGCGCCAGGTCGGCCAGCCCGAAGACGTCGAGCATCTCGACGAGGTCGTCGCGTCCCACGTCGACGCGGAGCTCGGCGCGCCGGTTGGCCTCGCTGACCCAGGCGGCCAGCGCCGCCAGCGCGCGCGGGGTGTTGAAGTCGTCGGCCAGCGCGGCGAAGAACGCGTCGCGGTGCTCGCGCATGTCGTCGGGCGACGGCCCGTCGACCAGCCGGCGCGCCGCCTCGCGGATCCGCGTCAGGCGTCCGCGCGCGGCCTCCAGCGTGTCGGGCGCGAAGACGATCGGCTGGCGGTAGTGGCCGGTGGCGAAGAACAGCAGCACGGTCTCCCGGCCCCACTCGTCGATGACGTCGGGCAGCCGCGCGATGTTGCCGACCGACTTGGCCATCTTCTCGCCGCGCATCTCGAGCATGCCGTTGTGCATCCAGATCTGCGCGAGCTCGGCGCCGCGGCCCATCCGCGTCTGCGCCGCCTCGTTCTCGTGGTGGGGGAAGACGAGGTCCGAGCCGCCGCCGTGGACCGCGAAGCCCACGCCCAGCAGCTCCTCGGCCATCGCCGAGCACTCGATGTGCCAGCCCGGCCGGCCCCGGCCCCAGGGCGCGTCCCAGGCCGTGTCCTCGCCCTCCTTCTGCGCCTTCCACAGCGCGAAGTCCAGCGGGTCGTCCTTGAGGTCGGCGCCCTCGCCGCCCTCGCCCTGGTCGAGATCCTCGAGGTGGCGGTGCGAGAGCGCGCCGTACTGGTCGTCGGAGCGCACGCGGAAGTAGACGTCGCCCTGCACCGCGTAGGCCGCGTCGCGGTCGATCAGCGCGGCGATCAGGTCGACGATCCCGTCGATCGTCTGCGACGCCAGCGGCTCGTGGTCGGGCCGCGGGAGACCCAGCGCGTCGGTGTCGGCGACGTAGTGCGCGGTCATCTCGCGCGCGAGCTCGTCGGACGGGACGCCGCGCTCGCGCGCCGCGTCGTAGATCTTGTCGTTGACGTCCGTCACGTTGGCGACGAACGTCACGTCATAGCCCTCGTGCGCCAGGAACCGCTTGAGCCACGAGAAGACGACATAGGGCCGCGCGTTGCCGACGTGGATGCGGTTGTAGACCGTCGGACCGCACGCGTAGATGCCCACCTTGTTTCCGGGATCGCGCGCAACGAGCGGGCGATCCTCGCCGCTGCGGGTGTCGTGGAGGAGGATCTCGGGCACGTCTCGCAGCCTATCCCGGCAGGGGTCGGCGGCCTTCGCCGACGCAGGTCTGGAGTAGTTCCTGCGCGAAATGGACACATGGTTGATCCACTTCGCGCCGATCGAGCCTCTAGTCTGCCGCCCCCGCCGATGTCCGCACCGTCACTGCAAGAACGCTCGCTGAGCCTCGTCGAGGAGGGCTTTCGCACCCTCCCCGAGCGGTACCTCGGCGCGCCGGCGGGCTTCGACGTCACCTACCACGTGCGCCTCGGGGACATCGGCCACACCTTCGAGGTGCGGTGCACGGAACATGGCGCGCGCGTGCGCAAGGGCATCAGCGCACGCGCCGCCGACGTCGTCATCGGGACCGACGCCCAGACCTGGCTGCGCCTGCGGGCCGGCGAGCTGAGCGCGGTCGAGGCGTTCCGCGACCGCTCGCTCTACGTGCGCGGAGAGCTCGACAACGCCGTGCGCTTCGAGGGCCTGTTCCGGCTCGCCGACGGCCGCGACCCGCTGATGCGCGTCCACGACGTCGAGATCCGGACCCCGCCGACCCGCCGCGTCTCGACGCTCACGCTGGCCGGCGACGGGCCCGACGTCCTGCTGATCCACGGCCTCGGCGCGGCCAAGTCCTCGTTCTTCGACTGCGCGGCGCTGCTGGCCGCCGCCGGCTACCGCGTCCACGCGCTGGACCTGCCGGGCTTCGGCGGCTCGTCGAAGCCCGCGACCGCGCCGTACTCGGCGCCGTGGTTCGCCGAGACCGTCTGCAGCGTGATGGACGCGCTGCAGATCGAATCGGCCCACCTCGTCGGCAACTCGATGGGCGGCCGCGTCGCGCTGGAGATCGCCCTGCGCCGCCCCCAGCGCGTGCGGTCGGTCGCCGCGCTGTGTCCCGCCGTCGCGTTCGTCAAGCGCGACTTCCACCCGCTGGTGCGGCTGCTGCGGCCCGAGCTCGGGCTCCTGCCCCACAGGCTGCGCCGCGGGACCGTCGAGCGGCAGCTGTGGTCGATGTTCTGCGACCCCGACGCGCTGGACCCGTCGGTCGCCGACGTCGTCGTCGACGAGTTCCAGCGGATCTACGGCAGCGCCGGCGCGCGCGTCGCCTTCTACGCCTCGGCGCGCAACATCTACCTCGACCGCCCGTTCGGCCCCGGCGGCTTCTACCCGCGGCTGGCCGAGCTCGTGCCGCCCGCGCTGTTCGTCTGGGGCTCGCACGACAAGCTGATCCCGGCCGGCTTCCGCCGCCACGTGGCCGAGGCGCTGCCCGGCGCCGAGCAGGTCGTCCTCGACGGCTGCGGCCATGTGCCGCAGGTCGAGCGCCCCGAGCAGACCGCCGGGATGCTGCGGCGGCTGTTCGACCGCGCCGAGGCGCTGGGCCCGCGGCGCTTCGCCCGCGCCGAGCGGCGTGCGGCGTAGCTCGCCGGGACGCCGGCGGGGGTAGGGTTCTGCGCATGGCCGGCGGCGCCCCGCACAGCACGGCGAACGGGACGGTCAACGGCCACGCCCGGATCGACGGCGCCCCGCCCGCGGGCCGCAGCGACCCGCGCGCCGACGGCGACGTCCGCGGCCCCGACGCGGGCCGGGCCTCGA
>JAOPZD010000388.1 GCA_025964295.1 Conexibacter sp. | reverse complement strand
GCTCCGCGTTGAGGCCGCGGTTGAGGTCGAAGATGTCGGCCGCCGCGCCGCTCCCGGCGCCGCCGATCCCGAGGATCTTGGCCAGCGTCGTCAGCGGCCCCGTCGCGGGCCCCAGCCCGCTGAGGTGCTTCTCGACCCCGCGCAGCGCCGTCCGGTAGTCCCGGCACCCCGCGCACTCGCGCAGGTGCTTGCGCGACCGCCCGCTGGCGCGCACGCCGCGGTCGAAGGCCGACGCGAGGTCGTTCCGGATCTCCACGCACGCGGTGTCGCGGGCCTCGACGGCTTCCACGAGCCCCACCCGCGCCCGCACGAGCAGCGACTTGATCGCCGGGACGGTGACCCCGAGCGCGCCGGCGAGCTCGTTGTAGGACAGGCCCTCCATCTCGCGCATGAGCAGCGCCGAGCGCTGCTGCTCGGGCAGCGCGCGCACGTCGGCGATCAGCCGCCGCAGGTCCTCGCGCCGCTCGGCCGCCGTGGTCGGGTCGGCCTCGACGCCGCGGTTGAGGTCGTAGATGTCCTCCGCCGCGGGCTGCGGCCGGCGCAGCTGGTCGATGCAGCGGTTGTGCGCGACCCGGTACAGCCACGCGCGCAGGGCGACGTGGCGGCCGTCGGAGCGCAGGGCGTCGTAGGCGCGCATGAAGACGTCCTGCAGGACGTCCTCGGCGTCGGAGCGCGACCCCCCGAGCATCTGGCGCGCGTAGGCGAACAGGCGCTGCCGGTAGCGGTCGTGGATGGTCCCGAACGCCTCGTCGTGCCCCGCGCGGAAGAGCGCGACGAGCTGGTCGTCGCTGCGCAGGCGCAGGAGCGGACCGGCGAGTGACACGCGGCCGAGGCCGACGGGATGGGATAGCGCTGAAGCTTCCACAGTGGTTGCCCTCCGCCGACTCTAACGGGAGCCCGGATGGAAGGTTGCGCCATTCCTCACGAAAAGCTCACGGATAGTCTTCCCCGCCGCACCCCCCGGTTACGAGAGGAACGCAGCTTGACCAACGTCGTCATCACCTCCGCCGCGCGCACCGCGATCGGCTCCTACGGCAAGTCGCTCGCGGGCGTCGCGCCGAGCGATCTGGGCGCGACGGCCGCGAAGGCCGCCATCGAGCGCGCCGGCATCGCGCCGGAGCAGATCGAGCACGTCGTGTTCGGCAACGTCATCCACACCGAGACCGCGGACGCCTACATGGCGCGCGTCGTCGGCATGAAGGCCGGCGTGCCGAAGGAGACGCCCGCCTTCACCGTCAACCGGCTGTGCGGGACGGGCGTCCAGGCGCTGGTCAGCGCCTGCCAGGCGATCCAGACCGGCGACGCCGACGTCACGCTCGCCGGCGGCGCGGAGTCGATGAGCCGCGCGCCGATGTGGCTCTCGGAGGGCCGCTGGGGCTCGAAGATGGGCGCGGCGCCGGTGATCGACCCCGTCCAGGGCGCGCTCACCGACCCGTTCCACGACATCAAGATGGGCGTCACGGCCGAGAACCTGGCCGAGCGCATGGGGATCTCGCGCGAGGAGCAGGACGCGTTCGCCGTCGAGTCGCACCGGCGCGCGAGCGCCGCCCAGGCGGCCGGGCGGTTCGACGACGAGGTCGTGCCGGTCGGCGTGAAGGTCAAGCGCGAGCTCGTCGACTTCGTCAAGGACGAGCACATCCGCCACGGCGCCGACGCGGCCGGCATGGCCAAGCTGCCGACGATCTTCAAGAAGGACGGCGGGACGGTCACGGCGGGCAACGCGTCGGGGATGAACGACGCGGGCGCGGCGCTGGTGCTGATGAGCGATGAGAAGGCGCGCGAGCTCGGCGCGCCCGTGCGCGCGCGGGTGCTGTCCTACGCGTCGTGCGGCGTCGATCCGCAGATCATGGGCATCGGCCCGGTCCCGGCGGTGCGCAAGGCGCTCGACCGCGCCGGCGTGTCGCTGGACGACATCGGGGTCATCGAGCTCAACGAGGCGTTCGCGGCCCAGGCGCTGGCGGTCATCAAGGACCTGGAGCTGGACCCGGCGCGGGTCAACCCCAACGGCGGCGCGATCGCCCTCGGGCATCCGATCGCGGCGACGGGCGCGGCGATCACCGCGAAGTGCCTGTCGGAGATGGACCGCGGCGGCCATCAGTACGGCCTCGTGACGCTGTGCATCGGCGGCGGGCAGGGCATCGCCCTGCTGCTGGGCAAGGAGTAGCCGCCGCTCGGGGTGCGCTGGGCCGCGGAGGACAGGTACCCTCCGCGGTCCATGGCGCACTTCGAGTCCGACGCCGAGGTCTATGACCAGCTCGGCGGCATCCTGAACAACCTGGTGTACAACAGCGCTCGCCGCGAGCAGCTGCGCCAGGCCGACGCGGTCGTGCAGTTCGCCTTCCGCCAGCCGGATGCGACCGTCACCCTCGACGTTCGCGCCAACAAGCGCCCCCGTGTGGACCTGGGCGAGACCAAGCTCCGCGCCGACATCGTCCTCGCCATGGACGCCGACACCGGCCGCGCGCTGCTGACCGGCGAGCTGTCGCCGACGGTCGCCCTCGCACGCGGCGACGTCCGGACCAAGGGCCCGGTGGCGAAGGTCCTGCGCATCGTGCCCGCGACGGTCGGCGCCCACGAGGTCGAGGCCGACCTCGAGCCGGAGCCCGAGCCCGAGCCCGCGCCGCGGGC
>JAOPZD010000166.1 GCA_025964295.1 Conexibacter sp. | reverse complement strand
AGCTGCACGCCGCGACCGGGCTGGTCGTCGAGCGCGGCGGCCTGGGCACGTGGGTCGTGGGCGAGGCCGGCGCGGTCCTGCTCACCGCCCGCGGGCGCCGCGCGACCTGCTTCTGCGTGCGCGTCGCCGACCCCGACCTGCCCAGCGCCGACCGCATCGCGCACCTGCTGCTGGCGCTGCGCGCCGACGAGGTCGGCTTCGCCACCGTGGCCAACATGGCGTTCTCCGGCGCGCGCTGGCGCGTGCGCCGCCGCCTGCCCGCGGCGATGCGCCCCGCGCTGGAGGCCGCGGCGCGTCAGGAGCGGGCGCTCGACCGCAGGTACGACTGACGGTCGACATGTTCCGACCGCGTGGCGGTGGGCGCGGCGCCCCGGATGGCGCACCATGCTGTCCATGACCACCGCCACCGCCACCCCGCTCTCGAGGATCATCCTCGTCGGTGAGCGACAGCGGCTGGGGTCGGGCCAGGACGCGCCGGCCATCCGCCGCTATCGCCTCGCCCGCCTGCACGTCAACGATCCGATCGGGGCCCACCCGTCCCGAGCCGACCGTTACGAGCATCTTCGTCGGAGCTACGACTGACAGACCAAGCGCACGGCGACCGCGGGCTCCGAGGGGGCGCCCGGGGTCGCCGTGTCGCTTTAACGCCCGTTGGCGCGGATGGCATACCCTTGACGGCATGGACGAGCAAGCCGCGAAGCCTTCCCTGCTCAAGCGCCTGCTGGCGCTGGTGGTCCTGGCGATCGCCGCCTGGATCCTCCTCAAGTTCGTCATCGGCCTGATCGCCGGTCTCGCGACGGTCATCGTGATCGTCCTCTGCCTGGTCGCCGTGGTCTGGGCGCTCCGCGTGCTCTGAGCGGGCCGCCGCGATGGTCTACGTCGTCATCGCGCTCTCCTTCGCCTTCGCCGGCGGGTTCGTCGGCCGGATCAAGGGGAGCTCGTTCTTCGTCTGGTTCCTGATCTCGGGCGCCGTCCCGATCATCGGGCTGGCCGCCGCGGTCCTCTACCGCTTCGACACCGGCGAGCCGCGCCGCACCTGCCCGACCTGCGGCCACGTCTGCATGCTCCACGACGCGGTCTGCACCCGCTGCGGCTCGGAGCTCGACTTCCCCGACGAGTCGGAGATCCTGCCGCCCGTCGCGCCTGCATAGGCAGGCCTGTTCCGCGATAGACTCGGCGATCCACCGAGCCGCCTGCCGGGCGGCTCGCGTCGTTTTTTCCCTCAACACCCCTGACCTTTGACGAAAGGAGGTCAAGCGCATGCGAGCGGTCGATGCCGTGATGGAGTGCCTTAAGGCAGAAGGTGTGGACGTCGTATTCGGGTATCCGGGCGGCGCGAACCTCCCGACGTACGACGCCTTCGTGGACGCGGGCATCCGCCACGTCCTGGTGCGTCACGAGGCCGGGGGCGGCCATGCCGCGGCCGGCTACGCCAAGGCGACGGGCAAGGTCGGCGTCGCGCTGGGCACCAGCGGCCCGGGCGCGACCAACCTCGTCACGCCGATCATGGACGCGATGATGGACTCGGTCCCGGTGGTCTTCATCACCGGCCAGGTCCGGACCGACCTGCTCGGGACCGACGGCTTCCAGGAGGCCGACATCCTCGGCATCACGATGCCGGCGGTCAAGCACTCGTGGATGATCCAGCACCCGCTCGAGCTTCCGCGCGTGCTGCACGAGGCCTTCCACGTCGCCCGCACCGGGCGCCCGGGTCCGGTCGTCGTCGACATCCCGACCGACCTGTCCAAGGCCGACATCCCCTACGAGCCGGTCACCGAGGTCCACCTCCCGGGCTATCAGCCCACGACGGAGGGCAACGTCAAGCAGATCCGCCAGGCGGCCAAGGCGCTCGCGTCGTCGCGCCGGCCGGTCATCTACGCCGGCGGCGGGGTCATCTTGGCCAACGCGTCGGCCGAGCTGACCGAGTTCGCCACCAGCGACCGCTTCCCGGTCACCAACACGCTCAACGGCCTGGGCGGCTTCCCGGGGACGCACGACCAGTTCCTGGGCATGCTCGGCATGCACGGCACGCGCGCGGCGAACTACGCGATGGACGAGGCGGACCTGATCTGCGCGATCGGGGCCCGGTTCGACGACCGCATCACCGGCAAGCTGTCGGAGTTCGCGCCGCGGGCCAAGTTCATCCACATCGACATCGACCCGGCCGAGATCTCCAAGAACGTCCCGGCGCACATCCCGATCGTCGGCGACGCCAAGAACATCCTGGCCAAGCTCGTCAACGAGTACCGGGCGCTGGGCGCGGACCCGTCGCGGCTGGAGGAGTGGTGGCAGCGCATCGGCGGCTGGCAGGAGCGCCACCCGCTGCACTACGCCGACTCCAGCGACAGCGAGATCAAGCCGCAGCGCGCGATCCAGGCGATCTACGAGGCCACCGGCGGCGACGCCATCGTGACCTCCGACGTCGGCCAGCACCAGATGTGGGCCGCGCAGTACTACAACTTCGCCAAGCCGCGCCGGTGGATCAACTCCGGCGGCCTGGGGACGATGGGCTTCGGCCTGCCCGCCGCGATGGGCGCGGCGGTCGGCATGCCCGACGAGACCGTGGTCTGCATCACCGGCGACGGCTCGGTGCAGATGAACAGCCAGGAGCTGGCGACCTGCGTCGCCAACCGCATCCCGGTCAAGGTCTTCATCCTCAACAACGGCTACCTGGGCATGGTCCGCCAGTGGCAGGAGCTGTTCTGGGACAACCGCTACTCGCACGTCGACATGGGGCAGTCCCCGGACTTCGTCAAGCTCGCCGAGGCCTACGGGGCCACGGGCCTGCGCCTGACGAGCAAGGACACGCTGGTCGGCGACCTCAAGGCCGCGATCGCGACCGAGGGCCCGGTGGTCGTGGACATCCGCGTCACCCGCGAGGAGAACGTGTACCCGATGATCGCGCCCGGCGCCGCCGCGCGCGAGATGGTGGGCTGAGGCATGGGCGATCCGGGCATCAAGGAGATGCTGAACCTCGAGGACCTCGAGGCCAGCGGCCAGATGCGGACGGGGCGCAAGCACGTCCTGACCATCCTGGTGGAGAACAAGCCGGGCGTGCTGACGCGCATCGCCGGGCTGTTCGCGCGCCGCGGGTTCAACATCGACACGCTCACCGTCGGGCCGACCGACGACGAGCACATCTCCCGCGTGACGTTGACGGTCGACGGTGCCCTGCACCCGATCGACCAGGTCACCAAGCAGCTGCACAAGCTGATCAACGTCCTGAAGATCCGCGACCTCGAGCCCGACGAGACGGTCACGCGCGAGCTCGCGCTCTTCAAGGTCGCCGTCGACGGCGCCCAGCGCGCCGAGGTGCTCCAGCTCACCGACATCTTCCGCGGGCGGATCGTCGACGTGACCCGCCGCTCGATCATCGTCGAGGTGACGGGCACGACGGACAAGATCGAGTCCTTCGAGGCGCTCCTGCGCCCGTTCGGCATGGTCGAGATGATGCGCACGGGCGAGATCGCCATCTCGCGCGGGCGCGGCGAGACCTGAGTCAGCGGCCGGCCGGCGCCGGCTCCCATGGGAGCCGGCGCCGCCGTTCGTAGAATGCGAGGCCATGGCCTCGGTCCTCACCGCCTCCGGCGGTTTCGCCCTGTCCGCCGCGGATCGCGAGCGGCTGCAGCGGAGGGTCAAGGAGGCGCTGCGCCGCGCGCGGCGCCACGGCGAGGCGCTGGCGGCGATCACCGTCGCGGTCGATCCGTCGGTGGACCCGAGCGCGGTGATCGCGGCGTCGCGGCGCCGCGGCGAGGCCTGGTTCTGCTTCGAGCAGCCCGACCGCGACCGGGCCGCGCTCGGCGCGCTGGGCACGGCGACGGCGCTGGAGGCCTCCGGCCCGGATCGCTTCAAGGTGGTGGCCAAGCGCTGGCGCACGCTGGCCTCGCACG
>JAOPZD010000371.1 GCA_025964295.1 Conexibacter sp. | reverse complement strand
GGTCGTAGGGATGCGCGCCCGGGGTCCGCCGAACGGGCTGGGCGAGCTCCCAGACCTTGCCGACGGTCAGCAGCTCGCGCAGGCCCGGCGTCGCCGCGGTCAGGTAGGAGAACGTGCGCGAGGAGGCCAGCAGATCGGAGACCCCACGCGGCAGCTGGTCCTTGAGGTACTCATCCAGCGCCGACTCGGGGTCGATCGAGATGTGGTGCAGCCCCTCGCCGAGGTCGCGCTCGACGAACGTGGCGCCCGCGCGGTCGGCCGCGCGCTCCCCGGCGTCGCTCAGCGCCCGCGAGACGTCGTCGCGGGCCGACACCTCGGCCACGATCGTCCGCAGCCCGCGGGCGGCCGCGGCCATGCCCAGCGCCGCCGCGACGGTGGACTTCCCGACGCCGCCCTTCCCGGTGACGACGAGCAGCGGCTTGGTCAGGAGGTCCCGCATCGACGCGCTCGACCCTACCCGCGTCCAGGTTGCGATGGACCTGCTCAAGGTTGCGGGCGGGCGGCCGATGCCGCTCTGACCATGTCCTTCTCGCCCAGCTCAATGCACGGAGCGCCGACGCTGGCCGAAGTCCTGCTGCAGAGGACGTTCGCCAAGCCGCCGAAGCCGTTCGCCGACGGGGAGCTGCTCGAGGCGCTCGAGCACGCCGACGACGCGCCGCCGTCGCCGGAGGCCGTCGCCAGGCCCAAGGAGTCGGGGTCGGCGGGCGCCGACGCCGGTCCGGGGTCCGGAGGCCACACGGCCTCCGCCCCGTCGTCGGACGCGGGTGCGTCCGGACGCACCATCGACGTCCGCGCCTAGACGCCCTACGGTCCGGCGGGGTCCTCCTCGCCGTCCCAGTAGTCGCACGGCTCGATGCGGCCGATGACCCCGACGCCGCACAGGAAGACCTTGCCGGAGTCGGGGTAGTAGGCGATGTCGTTGGGCTCGCGCGTGCCCCAGCCGAGCAGCTCCAGGCCTTGATCGCCGGCGACGAACGAGTGCGCCACGCCGGTGCCGGGCGGCCGCGCGACCACCGCGCCGCGGGCGACCGGGAAGCGCTCGTCGCCCAGCCGGACCTCGCCGGCGCCGCCGAGCACGACGAACAGCTCCTCCTCGGCGCCGTGGCAGT
This sequence comes from Conexibacter sp., assembly GCA_025964295.1. The sequence continues at coordinate 1,638 of JAOPZD010000371.1, read as the reverse complement.
GGTGCGGCGTGCCGCGCGCGCCCGGCGCGATCCGGACGTGGCGCAGCCCGGTCGTCTCGGCGCCCAGCATCCGGCTGATGTGGCGGATCTTCTGGCGCACGACGCCGCGGTGGTACTCCGAGGGCGGCACGTCCTCGAGCGCCGCGATCGTCGGCGGGCGCTCCGGCGTGACCTCGCCGGCCACCGGCAGCGGCCCCGCGGCCGCCTCCGCCTCGTAGGGCGCGACGTCGGGCGGCAGGTGGTGCGGGCCGACGCGCATCACCCGCGCGTGGGCGAGCCACGTGATGTTCGACTCGGCGCGGCGGCCGAAGGCCAGCACGGTCAGCCCGCGCTCGCCCGCGATCAGCGTGTGCACCTCCTCATGCACGCGGTGCAGGAGCGCGTCGCCAGCCGAGATCGCGTAGGTCCTGCCGTCCTGCCACGAGCGGCCGTCGCCGTCGAGGACGTAGAACAGCTCCTCCTCGTCGGCGTGGACGTGGGCCGGGGCCGAGCGCGCGCCCGGGGCGATCTCGACCAGGGAGACGCCCGCCCGGAACGCGCCGGCGGCGCTGCCGAGGTCGCGGCGGCGGCCACGCAGCTCGCCGACGTCGACCTCCTCGACGTCGACGTCGGCGAAGTGCGTCACGTTGGGATGGTCCATCCGCGGGCGATGCTAGCCGCGCGTCCGGGAGGAATCGCCCCGCGCGCTGCGAATACCGGCGTCGATGGGTCCCGAACCGACCACGACGGAGCCTTCCGTGAAGAGGGAGACAGCATCCCCATGAAGGTCATCGCCTTCGCCAACCAGAAGGGCGGCGTCGCCAAGACGACGACGACCCTGAACCTCGCCGTCGCGTTCGCCGAGAAGGGAAAGCGCGTCCTCTGCATCGACATGGACCCCCAGGGCAACCTGACCATGTCGCAGGGGATCGATCCCGACACCGTCGAGCAGTCGATGTACGACGTGCTCGTCCACCATCACTCGATCCGGGACGTGATCCGCAAGCGCGAGATCGACATCGCCTGCGCGTCGATCGACCTCGCCGGCGCCGAGATCGCGATGTCCGCGCAGATCGGCCGCGAGCGCTCGCTGCAGAAGGCGCTGAAGCTGATCGAGGACGACTACGACTTCGTCTGCATCGACACGCCGCCGAGCCTCGGGCTGCTCACGATCAACGCCCTGACGGCCGCGGACAAGGTGATCGTCCCCGTGCAGTGCGAGTATCTCTCCATGCGCGGGCTCATCCAGCTGCAGAACACGATGCAGATGATCCGGGAGAACCTGAACCCGGACATCCAGATCGAGGGCATCCTGCCCACGTTGATGGACATGCGCACCGTTCACGCCAAAGAGGCCATCCAGATCCTGGAGGAGAACTTCGGCGACCGTGTCTTCGCATCGCGGATCAAGAAGACGATCCGTTTCGCGGAGGCCCCTGTCCGGGGCATGTCGGTCCTGAAGTACGATCCGGACGGCATGGCCGCCCAGTCCTATCGCGATCTCGCGACGGAGGTTCTCGCCAATGGCCAGCGGTAAGCGCGCCAGCATGAGGGAGGGCCCGCTGGCGGCGCTCTTCCGTCGTACCGACGAAGACGCGCCCGAGCAGGCCGCGCAGACGACGACGCCGGAGGCGAAGGCCCCGGCGCCCGAGCAGCCGC
>JAOPZD010000164.1 GCA_025964295.1 Conexibacter sp. | reverse complement strand
GCGGCGTCGCCCAGACGAGCGTCGCGCCGGCTCCGGTGGTGGCGACCCCGGCCTCCAGCAGCGAGCGCATCGTCGCGTGGCCGCGGCGGCTGACCGCGTTGTAGGCGCCGCTGAGCCCGCCCGCCGCCGCGTCGAGCGTGAAGCGCGCCAGATCGCGGGCGTCGATGAGCTGCAGCGGCTGCTCGGGCGGGCCGGGCGCCAGGACGTCCCCACCACGGGCCAGGCGCAGCAGCCACCACGGGAGGCGGCCGACGTCCTCGTGCGGGCCGAGGATCAGGCCCGGCCGGATCAGCAGGGCGCGGTCGCCGAAGGCCGCGGAGACCGCGAGCTCGGCGCCGCGCTTGAGCGCCGCGTAGTCGCCGTCGTCCTCGCCGTCGGGCGACGCCGCGACGGTCGCCGCGGACTCGTCGCCGCCCACCGGCGGCGGTGGCGCGTAGACCGAGCAGCTCGAGATGTAGGCATAGTGGCCGGCCCGCGGCGTGAGGACCGCCGCGGCGTCTCGCGCGGCACGGGGCGCGCCGGACCACGTGTCGACCACCACGTCCCAGTCGCGCCCGCCGAGCGGCGTCAGCGACGCCGGATCCAGGCGGTCGCCGGTGATCGGCTCGGCGTCCGGATGGGCCCAGGCGCCGCGGCCGCGGTTGAACGTGGCGACCGACCAGCCGCGGGCGACGCCGTCCTCCACCACGGCGCGGCCGACGAACGAGGTCCCTCCGAGCACGAGCAGGCGCATGCGCCCACCGTAGCGCAACCGCCGGGTTGCCAATGCAGACGCTGGTGCTGGCGACGCCCCGTACGTCGCCAGCGACCACATAGCGATGTGGCGCGATCAGCGATCTTGCTGCGCAGAGTGTTTCGCAGATTGCCGACGACCACAAGCGATCTTCGCCACACAGTGGTCATTCACCCTGCCAATCGGCAGGAGGCCGCCCCATCACGGCGTCCGGGCGCGCGATCGCTGTTGTGACGCCTCCCGCTGCCGAACGCCCTTGATGGCCAATGTCGCCCCCGCGAACCGCCGGCCGTGCGAGGCTGTCGGGCATGACCCGCGAGCTCACGGTCCCCTACACCCGGCTCGCCGAGGAGGAGCGCCCGACGCCGGCGACGTGGGACGCGTTCATCCGCGAGCACCTCGTCGACCGCTGGCTGACCGGCTACGCCGTGATGACCCCGTGGACGGCCGACGTCCTGGAGGTCGGCCACGGCGCGCTGACCTACCTCTTCGACAGCACGCCGACGCTGACCGGCGCGGCCGAGGGCGACGATCGCGTCGTCGCCGTCTGGGGCCACTCGGTCGCGGTCGACGGCCCGCGCGACCGCAGCCGCCAGGCCGGCCTGGTGCCCGTGCCGTCGAGCTGGTCGGAGCGGGGACGCGACCGCGGGCACTTCGTCGCCCACGCGGCCGGCGGGGGGATGGACATCAACTTCTTCCCCCAGGCCCAGGGCCTCAACCGCGGCACGAGCGAGCGCGGCCGGATCTGGCGGGCGATGGAGCGCGAGACGGTCGCGCGCGCCGGCACGCCGCTGTTCGTCCGCCCGCTCTACGACGGCCCGGGCTGGACGCCGACGCTCATCGACTACGGCGTCCTGGTGGAGGGCCGCCTGTGGTGGGAGCGCTTCGAGAACCGCGACTGACGCGCTGCCCCGCCCCGCGGCGCTAGTCCACGTCGTCGGCGGCGACGAGCGTCGCGTAGCCGCCGCCCAGCGCGGCCATGAACGCGCCGTGGACGGTCGCGCCCGGGATCGCCTGGCCGGCGAACTCGAGGTCGGGCGCCGCGCAGGCGTCGTGGACGACCGTCGCGGTGAAGCCGAGGTCGACGGCCGCCCGGACGGTCGCGTCGACGCACATCGACGACATCATCCCGGCGACGACGACCTCCTCGACGCCGTGGCCGCGCAGCTCGCGCTCCAGCGCGGTGCCGACGAAGCCGTTGGGCGCCGCCTTGCGCAGCACCGTCTCCCCCGCCTCGGGCGCGACCGCGTCGTGGATCTCCACGCCGTCGGTGCCCGGCCGCATGAACGTCGCCTCCGGCGCGTCCCAGACGTGCTGGAGGTGGACGATCGGCTCGCCCGCGTCGCGGAAGGCGCCGAGCAGGCGCCCCGCGTTGGCGGCCGCCGCCTCGGGCCCGACCAGCGGGAGGGCCCCGCCCGGGAAGTAGTCGCGCTGGATGTCGATGATGAGCAGCGCCCGCGCCATCACCGGCCAACCATGCGGCGGAACATGACCGCGCAGACGACGGCCACGATCAAGGCGATGATGAACAGGCCGGAGCCGATGACGCCGGCGATCGCCAGCACCAGCGCGACGACGGCGACGACGGCCGCGCCGCCTCCGACCGTGACGAGCTGGAACGCGCGACGCTCGCGCTGGCTGCGCGAGACGCCCGAGCCGGGGCGGCGTGAGAGGTTGCTCATGGCCTCAGGATGACAGGCCCGGCATGCTGCCAGTCCGTGACCGCGCACGCCGCCCACGTCCCGCTGTGGATCGACCTCGCCGCCGTCGCCGTCGGCGGCATGCAGGGCGGCGCGTTCGCGACGATGGCCCGCGACGAGCGCAACGACTTCGACCTGCTCGGCGTCGCCGTCTTCGCGATCGTCGTCGGGCTCGGCGGCGGCATCGTCCGCGACGTCCTGCTCGGCCAGGTCCCGGCCGCGCTGCAGGACGACCGCTACCTCGCCGTCGCGCTGGTCGCCGGCCTGATCGGGATGCTGGCCTCGGAGGCGATCCCGCGGCTGGGGTTCGCGTGGGACGCGCTGGACGCCGCGGTCGTCGGGCTGTTCGTCGTCGTCGGCGCGCTCAAGACCCGGGACACCGCGCTGACCGACGGGGCGACGATCCTGCTCGGGACGGTCACCGGCGTCGGCGGCTCGGTCCTGCGCGACCTGCTCGCCCAGCAGCCCGTCCACCTCGTCCAGCGCTCGACGCCCTATGCGCTGGTGGCGATCCTCGGCGCCGCGACCTTCGTCGTGCTCGAGCGGCTCGGCACGGGCGACACCGCGTCGTCGATCGCCTGCCTCGTCGTCGTCTTCGTCGTCCGGATGCTCGCGCTGGCGCGCGGCTGGCAGTCGCCGGCGCCGGTGACCGGCGCGGGCTGGCGCCGCGCGCCGCGCGCCTAGCTCTCGATGGCGCCCGTGCTCACGCCGAGCGCAGGAAGGTGAGGACCGCCAGCACGCGGCGGTGGTCGTCGTTGGTCGCCGGCAGGTCGAGCTTGCCGAAGATGTTCGTGACGTGCTTCTCCACCGCGCCCGGCGTGACGACCATGTGGCGGGCGATCGCCGCGTTGGTGCGGCCCTCGGCCATCAGCTCGAGGACCTCGCGCTCGCGGGGCGTCAGCGCGGCGAGCGCGTCGTCCTCGCCGCCCCCGCCGCTGCGCTGGCGCACGAGCTCGGAGACCACCTCGCGGTCCAGCGCGGTGCCGCCGGCGGCGACGCGCTGCACGGCGTCCATGAACGAGCGGACCTCGCCGACGCGCTCCTTGAGCAGGTAGCCGACGCCGCCCTCGCCGGACTCCAGCAGCTCGGCGGTGTATATCGGCTCGACGTACTGGCTCAAGATGAGGATGTTGAGCCCGGGCTGGCGGCGGCGCGCCTCGATCGCCGCGCGCAGGCCCTCGTCGGTGAACGACGGCGGCAGCCGGACGTCGACCACGGCGAGGTCGGGCTTGTGGCCGGCGACGATCCGCAGCAGGCCCTCGGCGTCTTCTGCCTGGGCGACGACGTCGACCTCGTGCTCGCGCAGCAGCGCGAGGTCCTCGACGATCACCGCCCGCAAGGCAGCTCCGCGTAGAGCGTCGTGCCCGAGCCCGCGACGCTCGTCACGGTCAGCGTCCCGTCGAGCGCCGCGACGCGGTGGCGCAGGCCGGTCAGCCCGGAGCCGTCGGCGTCGGCGCCGCCCGGCCCGTCGTCGGCGATCAGGACGACGAGGCTGCCGTCCTCCTCGCGCAGCGTCACGCGGACGGCCGCGCCGGGGACGTGCTTGCCGGC
>JAOPZD010000350.1 GCA_025964295.1 Conexibacter sp. | reverse complement strand
CCAGCAGGACCGTCCGCGGCGTCGCGGCCAGCACGCCGGCCAGCCACGCCTGGGCGTCGGCGCGGGTGATCGCGTCCAGCGCGCCGAACGGCTCGTCGAGGCACAGGATCGGCGCGCCGGCCAGGAGCGTCCGGGCGACCGCGACCCGCTGGCGCATGCCGCCCGACAGCTCCCACGTGCGCGCGCCCTCGAAGCCCTCGAGCCCCAGCTGGGTCAGCAGCGCGTGCGCGCGCTCGCGCGCCGGGTCGCGCCTGACGCCCGCCAGCCGCAGCGGCAGCGCGGCGTTGTCGCGCGCGTCCAGCCAGGGCAGGAGGAGGTCGCGCTGGGGCATCAGGACGGCACGCCCCGCGCGCACGCGGCCCGCGTCCGGCGCCTGCAGCCCGCAGACCAGCTCCAGCAGCGTCGACTTCCCGCTGCCGCTCGCCCCGACGACCGCGACGACCTCGCCGACGCCGGCCCGCAGCGACACGTCGCGCAGCGCGACGACGTCGCCGAACCGGCGGGTCACGCCTTCTACCAGCACTTCTCCGTCAACGTCGCTCGACCCCTGCACCGGAGCCGCGAGCCTCGTCGCCATCTGCTCCCTCCGCGGGCATTACCCCGACCAGGTTCGAAGGGTCAGCGCCGGATCCCTAGGCGCTATCTCAGCCCGCTTCCGCAAGCCCCCCTGTGTTGCTCTCGTCCTCCGAGCCTACCGGACCGGCTGGCGAACGGGCGGTGGTGCGGAGGGTGGGACGGCGAGGGAGCCGCGGTCGGAGCGGGAGTCCGAGACGGCGGTGGCGAGGCCGGACGGGCCGGGGGCGAGGCCGGCGAGCTGCATCCGGGGCACGACGCCGTACTCGCCGGTGGGCGCGAGGGTGTAGCCGATGGACTTCAGCGCGGCGAGCGTGGCGGGGGTGATGCGGCCGTCCTCGATCGAGAGCTTGCTGGTGCCCTGGTCGTCGAAGCGCTCGGCGTCGACGGCCTGCGGGAGGGTCATGCCGAAGTCCACCGTGTCGATGACCGCGAGGGTCGGGCCCATGATGATGGTCGAGCCGCCCGCCGCGCCGGCGACGAGCACGGGCTTGCCGCCCTGGACGACGATGGTGGGGTCGATCGACGAGCGCGGCCGCTTGCCGGGCGCGGGCTCGTTCGCGGTGCCCGGGCCGGAGAAGTCGGTCAGCTCGTTGTTCAACAGGAAGCCGGTGCCGGGCGCGATGACCGTCGAGCCGAACTCCTGCTCGATCGTGCACGTCACGGCGACCGCGCCGCCCTGCGCGTCGACGACGCTGACGTGGGTGGTCGACCCGTGCGGGTTGAAGTCCTCGCCGGCCGCGCGGGTCACCGCGCCGCCCGCGCCGGCCGGGAACACGCCCGGCGCGAACGTCTGCGCCCTGCTCAGCAGGATCTGGTTGCGCCGCTGCGCCGCGTACTCCTTGCTGACCAGCTGCGCGATCGGCTGGCGCACGAACGCCGGATCGGCGAGGTAGGCGCCGCGGTCGGCCCAGGCGATCTTCTGGGCCTCGGAGATCGCCGTGATCGCCTGCGCGCTGCCCTCGCCGTAGCCGGCCAGGTCGAAGCCCTCGAGGATGTTCAGCATCTCGATCATCGTCTGCCCGCCCGACGTCGCGGGCGGCGCGACGTAGACGTCACGGCCCCGGTAGGTCGTGTGCAGCGGCGTGCGCCAGAGCGGCTTGTAGGCCTTGAAGTCGGCGACCGTGAGCAACCCGGGGTCCTTGGTCTGCGGCCGCGGCGCGCGCATGTCGCGCACGATCATCTTGGCCAGCTCGCCGCCGTAGAGCGCGCTCGGCCCCTCGGTCATGATCCGCCGCAGCGACCGCGACAGGTCCGGCTGGCGCAGGATCTCGCCCGGCTGGTAGGGCGCGCCGTCGCGCAGGTACTGCTTGGCCGTCGCCGGGAACAGGGCGATGTCCTTGGCCCGCCGCGCCATCGCGCCCGACATCGACGTCGGGACCCGGAAGCCGACGCGGGCCAGCGCCTCGGCCGGCGTCAGCGCCTCCTTCAGCGAGATCGTCCCGAACCGGTCCAGCGCGCTGGCCATGCCCGCCAGCGTGCCCGGCACGCCCACCGTCAGGTGCCCCGTGTAGGTCTTGTGCAGCCCGGGCCCGGCCAGCGAGTCGGCCTTCATCGCCGCGCCCGCCGTCTCGCGGAAGTCCAGCGCGCGCACCTTGCCGTCGGGCGACCGGTACACCATGAACCCGCCGCCGCCGATCCCGCACGACTGCGGCCGCGCGACGCCGAGCGCGAAGACGGTCGCCGCCGCCGCGTCGATCGCGTTGCCGCCGCGCGCCAGCACGGCGCGGCCCACGCGCGCCGCCGCCGGCGACTCCGTGGCGATGACGCCCGCGGTGCCGCTCACGCCGTCGTGATACCGCGACCCCTCCTTGGCGCCCGCGAGCGTGCCGGGGACCAACAGCGCTGCCACGAGCAGCGAGACCACCACGAAGGACCGGTGCATGGCGCACCGGTACCCATCCGGCGCGGTACCGCAACCCGCGCGGTCAGCGCCGGATCGGCTGCGTGAGCGCCTTGACGAAGTCCTCGAGCTGCTGGGTGGTCCAGCACTCGTAGGCGTCGCAGTGCTGCTCGTAGGCCGAGATCACCGAGTCGCCGTAGTTCCAGTACAACCGCGGCTCGGGGTTCAGCCAGAAGGTGCGCCCGGCCTTGGCCGAGATCTTGGCGAAGATGTCGGCGCGCGGGTCGCGGCCGTTCGTGCGCGCGTCGCCCAGGACGATGACCGTCGCGCGCGGGTGCAGGTCGTCCTCGACGAGCTCGCGGAACTCGGTCCACACGCGGCCGTAGTCGGTGTAGCCGGAGATGTCGGCCACGCCGGAGTCGCGCGCGATCGCCTCGGAGACCGCCTTGAAGTCGCGCTCCTTGGCGAAGATCTCGGTCACCTCGGAGATCCGCTCGATGAACACGAACGAGCGCATCTTGCGAAACGAGTCGTGCAGCGCGTGCAACACGGACAAGAAGAACACCGACGCGCTGGTCACCGACGTCGACACGTCGCACAACACGTAGATCTCGGGCCGCCGCGGGCGGACCGGCTTCTCCTTGATGACCGCCGGCACGCCGCCGAACTCCAGCGACGCGCGCATCGTCTTGCGCATGTCGACGGCGGCGTGGCGCTTGCGGCCGCGCTGCTCGTTGCCCTGCGTCTTGAGCCGGCGCTTGAGCTGGGCCACGACGCGGTGGACCGCCGCGAGGTCCTGCAGCGGCCCGGACGGCAGCGCGCGATCGAGCTCGTTGAGCGGCCGCGCGGGAGAGAGCTGCTCGGTGCGCTCGATCTGGCCGCGCTCGAGCTCCTGGCGCAGCATCGCCTCGAAGCGGCGGATCTCGTCGCGCGGCAGGCCGTCGCGCCGCGGGTCGGCCGGCGGCAGGTCGGGCTGCGGGTCGGTGCGCAGGGCCAGCGAGCGCCGGATGCGCTGGACGTCGACGCCGATGACGCCCGAGCCCTCGCCCTGGCGCCCGAACGCCGCGATGGCCAGCCGCGCGAGGTCGCGCATCAGCGCCTGGTTGCCGTCGCGCACCGCGGCCGCGACCTGGCGGCGCAGCTCCTCCATGTCCAGCGCGCCGGCGTCGTCGGGCGAGATCCCGCCCTCCTCGCGCACGCCCTCCTCGATGGCCGCCAGCTCCGCGGCGCGGAAGAAGAAGCGGTCGAAGACGAGCTCGAAGACGCGGCGGTCGTCCTGGGACTTGGCCAGCGTCGCGGCCAGCGCCTCGCGGAAGTCGACCTGCTCGGTCCACGGCACGTGCTGCAGGGCGGCGAACGCGTCGAGCAGCTCGCTCGTGCCGATCGCGACGCCCTCGCCGCGCAGCTCCTCGCCGAACTCGAGCACCCGCCCGGCCATGCCGGGCCGCTCGAGCTGGGCCGAGCCGTGGACCCCCGCGCGGCGCGCGTTCCTATGAGGCTGCGGGGGCACTGACTCCCAGCCCGCCGCCGAGCTTGACGCCCACCCGCTCGGAGACCACGTCGAGGTCGGTGCGGTGCTTGACGATCACCGACATGGTGTCGTTGAAGGTCTTCGTGTCGATGTCCTGCGCGCCGAGCAGCAGCAGCGCGCGCGCCCAGTCGATCGACTCGGCGATCGACGGCGGCTTCTTGAGGTCGAGGTCGCGGACCTGCGCGACGACCTCGACGAGCTTGCGCCCGATCGCCTCGGGCAGCTCGGGCGCGTGGAGCCGGACGATCTCCAGCTCGTGCTCGAGGCCGGGATAGTCCATCCACAGGTACAGGCAGCGGCGCTTGAGCGCCTCGGTCAGCTCGCGCGTGTTGTTGGAGGTCAACAGCACGATCGGATGCGACTTGGACGTCACGGTCCCCAGCTCGGGGATCGAGATCTGGAAGTCGGAGAGGACCTCGAGGAGCATCGCCTCGAACTCCTGGTCGGTCTTGTCGATCTCGTCGATGAGCAGGACGACGGGGTCGGGCGAGGCGATCGCGGTCATCAGCGGGCGCTCGAGCAGGAACTCCTCGCCGAAGATGTCGTCCTGGACGTCGTCCCAGCCGGTGCCCTGCCGCTCGGCCTGGATCCGCAGCAGCTGCTTGCGGTAGTTCCACTCATACAGCGCCTTGGCCTCGTCGAGGCCCTCGTAGCACTGCAGGCGGACCAGCGGGCGCTCCAGGTACTTCGACAGCGCCTTGGCCAGCTCGGTCTTGCCGACGCCCGCTGGGCCCTCGACGAGGATCGGCTTGCCGAGCTGCGCGGCGAGGTAGCTGACCAGCGCCGTGGACTCGGCGGGCAGGTAGCCCGTGGCCCGCAGGCCCGCGTGGACGTCGGAAACGGAGGTGGGCTCGACCGGCATGGGCGTTGGAGTCTACGAACCCCCGCCTCGCGTAGGGTCTCGCCCGTGATCCTCGGCGCCCTTTCCGCCACGCCGGTCTACGCGCTGATGGCCTTCGGGTTCGTCCTGGCGGTGATGGGCCACATCTTCCGCGACCAGCGCATCGTGGCGATCGGGATCGCGATCCTGTTCCTCGCGACGGCGCTGCTGATCATCGGCGCCTATCAGTCCTACCAGGACCAGGGTCCGCTGGACTTCTGACGCGGGCCGCGGAGGCGGCGCGCTACAACCATCGGGTGGCCGTCTCGGACCTCGATCGACGCCGGCGCGTGCTCGTGCTCGCGATCTGCTGCATGAGCCTGTTCATCGTCGGGCTGGACAACACGATCGTCAACGTGGCGCTCCCGTCGATCCGCCGCGACCTGCACGCCTCGCTCTCCGAGCTGCAGTGGACGGTCGACGCCTACACGTTGGTCCTGGCGTCGCTGCTGATGCTGTCGGGCTCGACGGCCGACCGGCTCGGGCGCGTCCGCGTCTTCCAGGTCGGGCTGGCGGTCTTCACGCTCGGGTCGCTCGCGTGCTCGCTGGCGCCGAGCGTCGGCTGGCTGATCGTCTTCCGGATGGTGCAGGCCGTCGGCGGCTCGATGCTCAACCCCGTGGCGATGTCGATCATCCGCAACACGTTCGAGGAGCCGCGCGAGCGCGCGCAGGCGATCGGGATCTGGGGCGGCGTGGTCGGGATCAGCCTGGCGCTGGGGCCGGTCGTCGGCGGTGCGCTGGTCGAGCTGAGCTGGAGGGCCATCTTCCTGGTCAACATCCCGGTCGGGCTGGCGGCGATCGTGCTGACCGCCCGCTACGTCCCCGAGTCGCGGGCGCCGCGGCCGCGGCGGGTCGACCCCATCGGCCAGCTGCTGATCGTCGTGATGCTCGCCTCGCTGACCTACGCGATCATCGAGGGACCGGGCCTCGGGTGGACGTCGGGCCGGATCGCCGGCCTCTTCGCGCTGTCCGCCGCGGCGGCGGCCGGCCTGCTGCTCTACGAGCCGCGGCACGCCGAGCCGCTGATCGAGCTGCGCTTCTTCCGCAGCGCGCCGTTCTCCGGCGCCACGGCCATCGCGGTGTGCGCGTTCGCGGCGCTGGCGGGCTTCCTGTTCCTCAACACCCTCTACCTGCAGGAGGTCCGCGGGTTCAGCGCGCTGCACGCGGGCCTGCTCACGCTGCCGATGGCCGGGATGACGGTCGTCTTCGGCCCGGTGTCGGGCCGCGTCGTGGGCACCTGGGGCCCGCGGGTGCCGCTGCTGATCGGCGGCGCCGGGATCGGGCTCAGCGCGCTGATGCTCACCGGGCTGACGGCCACCACGTCGCTGACGTGGCTGATCGCCGCCTACGTGGTCTTCGGCGTGGGCTTCGGGTTCGTCAACACGCCGATCACCAACACCGCGGTGAGCGGGATGCCGCCCAGCCAGGCCGGCGTCGCGGCGGCGGTCGCGTCGACCAGCCGGCAGGTCGGCCAGTCGCTGGGCGTCGCGATCGTGGGCGCGGTGACGACCTCCGGTGTGGCGCTGTCGCTGCACGACGGGCTCGCCGCGGCCAGCCACACCGGCTGGTGGATCATCGCCGCCTGCGGCGCGGCGGTCTTCGCCCTCGGGCTGGCGACGACGACGCGCTGGGCGCGGGGGACCGCGGCGCGGACCGCGCGGCGACTGG
>JAOPZD010000163.1 GCA_025964295.1 Conexibacter sp. | reverse complement strand
CCGACGCGGCGCGCGCGGCGCTCGCCGACGCCGACCTCGATCCCCTGGGCGTCGACCTCCTCCTGCTGGCCACCATGACGCCGGACGCGATCACGCCGCACGGGGCGGCGACGATCGCGGCCGCGCTCGGCGCCCACCGCGCCGGGACGATCGACCTCAACGCCGCGTGCACCGGCTTCCTCGCCGCCCTGTCGCTCGCGGTCGGCCAGGTCGAGTCGGGCCGCGCGTCCACGGTCCTGGTCATCGGCGCCGACGCGATGTCGCGCGTCCTGGACTACGACGATCGCGTCACCGCCGGCATCTTCGGCGACGGCGCCGGGGCGGTCGTGGTCCGCGCGGTGGACGGGGATTCCCGCGTCGGACCGTTCGTCCTGGAGGCCGACGGCGCCGCCGGGGACGCGATCGTCACGCCGTGGCCCGCCGGCCCGGTCCGCATGGAGGGCCAGCGCACGTTCCGCCGCGCGGTCGACTCGCTCGTCGACGTCGCCCTGCGCACCACCGCGCTGGCCGGCACCACGGTGGCCGACATCGACCTCGCCGTCCTGCACCAGGCCAACGCCCGCATCACCGCCGCCGTCGGCGAGCGGCTCGCGCTGCCCGCCGACCGCGTCGTCGACTGCATCGCCCGGATCGGCAACACCACGTCGGCGAGCCTGCCGACCGCGCTGTCCTACGCCGCGGCCGACGGCCGCCTGCGCGAGGGCTCGCGCGTCCTGCTCGCCGCGTTCGGCGCGGGCCTCGCCTGGGGCGGGACCGTGCTGACCTGGGGCGCGAAGCCCGCCGCCGCGTAGCGCGGCCGCTAGTGGTCGCCCGGTGACGGAGCTCGGCGACTGCTCTGGTCGCCAAGCGCCTTGAGGCGTTCGGTGAGGTCCGCCGCGGGCCGAAAGCGGTAGAGCCGGCCGTCCCGCTCGGTGTCGAGCAGGCCGCGACCGGCGAGGTCGCGCAAGTCGGTGCGTGCCGTCTCGTGCGTCACTCCGTGGCTCTTGGCGTGTGACGTGAAGGTGTACACGTGGTCCGGATTGCGCAGCGCACCGCTCAGCAGCGTGGTCTGGCGGTGGTTGAAGCCGCCGGAGCCGCGCAGGAGCTGCTCGACGCCACGGACCTCGGCGACCTTGCGGCGCAGGTACTTGTGCAGTTGATCGATCGCCCGCTCGATCACCGCCATCTGATGCAGGAGGAAGTACGTCGTGTCGCCGGCGTCGGTCTCGGTCAGCAAGAACGACCGGTTGTACTTGCCGGGTGCCTCGAGCAGGATCTTCGAGATGGACAAGTACTCGACGAGCCAGTACCCCGCGTTGCGCAGAGACCAGAAGAACAGGACGCGCGCGGTCCGGCCGTTGCCGTCTTCGAACGGATGGTCGTACGCCAGCCAGAAGTGGAGGAGGATCGCGCGGACGACCGGATGGATGAACGTCTCGTCGTCGTCCGTGTCGCCGTTGGCGAAGTCGCACAGCGCCTGCATGCGGGCGGGCAGCTGGTCAGCCGGCGGCGGGCTGTGGAGGACGCCGCCGTCGGTGCGGTCGACCACCACGACTCGGTCGTCCTGCGGGGTCTGCAGACGGCCGCTGGCCGAGGGGTCGTCGAGGGTGCCCTCGGTGAGGATCCGCTGGAGCTCGAGGACCGCCGCCGGAGTGAGCCGGTGACCCATCTCCTCGCGCATGTACTGCATCGCCATGTAGTTGTTGACGATCATGCGTTCGCTGCGATCCTTCGGCGAGCGCCCTGTCCGCAACAGCTCCTTGGCCGCGCGACGCGACGTGCTCGCCCCTTCGAGCTGGCTGGAGCGGATCGCCTCCTCCATCAGCGAGTTCACGAGGTACTGCTGCTTGGCCTGGGCGTCCGCCATCACGACCTCGGGCATGCGGATCTCACCCGAGCACCGCTGGTCGATCAGGTGCAGAAGGCGAAGGGCCTCGTCAGGAAGCGTGTACGAGAAGGCCGATCCGGCGGGGTCGTCCAGGGGGATCGCCCGCCGTCCGTTGAGCCGGCCGAGCTTGAGCCCGGCCCACCATTGCTCGGCTGTGAGCCCATCCGGAGGATCGAGGTGCCGGAGCTTGTCCCAGTGCGGGTACCCCGGCGCCCTGACGTCGAGCACGGCGCCGATGAGGTCCGGCGTCCTGTTCAGCGTCGCGCGCCAGTCGGGCGGCGGTGTGACGTAGAGGGTCATTCCAAGTTCATCCAAGTAGATCCAAGAACTTGGAATCATATCCAAGACTTGGAAGAAATTTGGATGAATTTGGAAAGGACGCCCGGACAGCCCGCTACGCCGCGGCCGTCGCGTCGCGCTGCACCGCGCGGTCGACGGCGTCGGGCGCGAGGACGTGGTCGATGACCATGATCGCCGCGCCGACGACGCCGGCGCGGTCGCCCAGGCGCGAGTTGGCGATCGTCAGGTCGCGGGTGGCCAGCGGCAGCGAGCGCTGGAAGACGACCTCGCGGATGCCGGCCAGCAGGTGGTCCTGGGCCTCGGCGATGTCGCCGCCGACGACGATCGCGCCCGGGTTGAAGAAGTTCACGCAGCCGGCCAGGACGTCGCCGAGCACGCGGCCGGCCTCGCGGACCATGAGGATCGCCTCGGGGCGCCCGGCGCGGACGAGCTCGACGACCTCGCGGCTGCCCGCCGCGTCGATGCCCTCGGCGCTCAGGCGCATCGCCAGCGCGCGGCCGCCGGCGACCGCCTCCAGGCAGCCGAGGTTGCCGCAGCGGCAGACCGCGTCGTCGTGGTCGTTGACGCGGATGTGGCCGATGTCGCCCGCCGCGCCGTCGGCGCCGCGGTGGATCCCGCGGCCGGAGACGATCCCCGAGCCGATGCCGGTGCCGACCTTGACGTAGAGCAGGTGGTCGGCCTCGCGCCAGTGCGACCAGTGCTCGCCCAAGGCCATGATGTTGACGTCGTTGTCCACCAACACGGGCGCGGGGTAGCGGCTGGCGAACCAGTCGGGGATCGAGAAGCCGTCCCAGCCGGGCATGATCGGCGGGTTGACGGGCCGGCCGGCGGGGAAGTCCACCGGACCGGGCACGCCCACGCCGATGCCGCGGACCTCGGACGCCTGGCGCCCGGCCTGGGCCAGCAGCGCCCCGAAGTGCTCGCACACGTGCCCGAGCACCCGCTCGGGCCCGTCGGCGATGTCCATGTCGAACGCGACCTCGGCCAGCGGCTTGCCGATGAGGTCGCTGATCGCCAGGCGCGAGTGCGTCGCGCCGAGGTCGGCGACCAGGACGACGCCCGCCTGGTGGTTGAAGGCCAGCACCGTCGCGGGGCGCCCGCCGGTGGAGGCCTCGCCGCCCGCCTCGTAGACGAGCTCGTGGGCCAGCAGCGCGTCGACGCGCTGGGCGACCGTCGACCGCGCCAGCCCGGTGCGCCGCGCGATCGCCGCCCGCGTCACCGCGTCGCCGTCGCGGATCAGGCGCAGCACCGAGCCCGCCCCGAGGATCGGTCCGTTGCGTCCCGGTGCGCCCGCCGCCATGGCCGCAGTATCGCACGCTTTCGCAGCGATCCGCCCAAGAAATCACGCCGAACAGGCGCAAGATCCAGCACGAAGACGAAAAACGGCGGACTTATGCTTGACAAGCGAACAAAGTCCGCACTACGGTCGCACCATGACCCGGGGGGAGCAGTTGCGAGTGGGGATCGCCGGCGCCGGGTTCATCGGCGCCGTGCACGCGCGCTCGGCCCGGCTGGCCGGCGCGCAGGTCGCCGGAGTCGCCG
>JAOPZD010000336.1 GCA_025964295.1 Conexibacter sp. | reverse complement strand
CCCCGCGGTGCCCCTCGCCGCCGACCCGCCCACCGTGGCGCTCGCCGTCTTCTCGCTCTACGACGACGCGGTCTCCGGCATCGTCGGCCTGCTCGATGGCGCCGACGCGCCGGTGGCGACCGCGCTGGCCCCGACGCTGACCGCCGCGATGGACGGTCGCGACGCCGCGGTCGCCGACGTGCACGCGCTGCCGCCCGACCCGTCGGCCGACGAGGCGCGCGTCACCGCCCACGCCGCCGGCGGCGCGGTCGTCGGCACCTTCGCGACCGTGATGCCGCAGGTGTCGTCGATGCTCGACGACGAGCTGCAGCAGATCGACTCCCTCAAGACCGAGGGCGACCTGCAGCCCGCGGGCCGCAAGCTGCTGCGCGCCGCCCAGGCGCAGATCCTGCTGACCAAGCGCCAGATCGACGCCTACTGGCCGCCGACCCCAACGGAGGACTGACATGAACATGCCTGCTGACCGACGCTCGCCCCTGGTTGGCGTCGCCCCCCTCGGCCGACCGGCCGCCTACGCCGCCGAGCTGATCGGGACCTTCGGGCTGGTGCTCTTCATCGTGCTCGTGCTGACCGTCTCCGCGCCGCCGCCGCTCGGCCTCGGCGGCCCGGACTTCGCCGTCGTCGGGCTCGTGCACGCCTTCGCGCTGCTGCTCCTGATCTCCGCGCTGGGCGGCGCATGCGGCGCGCACTTCAACCCGGCGGTCACCGTCGGGATGCTGAGCACGCGGCGGATCGGCCTCGCCGACGCCTGCGCGTACATCGTCATGCAGCTGGCGGGCGCGGTGCTCGCCGTGCTGCTCGTCAAGGTCCTCATGAACGGGAGCGCCACCGCCGCGCACTTCGGCGCGCCCAAGGTGGTCGCCGGGCGGTTCCTGGACGGCTCGGCCGTCAAGGGCATGGTGGCCGAGGGCGCCGGCGCGTTCTTCCTGATGTGGGCGATCATGGGCACGGTCGTCAACCCGCGCGGCGACCGCGCGTGGGGCGCCTTCGTGATCGGCGCGACGCTCGGGCTCGCGGTGATGTGCATCGCCCCGCTCACCGGCGCGGGCCTCAACCCGGCACGCGCGTTCGGCCCGGCGCTCTTCGGCGGCTTCGGCCCCGCGGGCGACTGGCTGCTGGCCTTCGTCGTCGGCCCCGTCGCGGGCGCCGTGGCCTCCGCCCACCTCTACACCGCGGTCGTCATCGCCCGCGAGCAGCCGAGTCCGGCCGGCGTGGCGGGCGGCGCGGCAGCGCCCATCCCCGACAACGCCCGCCGGCACTTCCCCATCCCCCAGCAGGTCAGGAGCTCCCATGACTGATGAGCGACGCCCACCCATCACCACCAACGACTCCGGGGTCCCCGTGGCGAGCGACGAGCGCTCGCTGACGGTCGGCCCCGACGGCCCGACCGTGCTGCACGACGCCGCCACGGTCCAGAAGATGCAGCACTTCAACCGCGAGCGCGTCCCCGAGCGCGTGGTGCACGCCAAGGGGACCGGCGCGCACGGCTTCTTCGAGGTCACCGCCGACGTCACCCAGTGGACCAGCGCGGCGTTCCTGTCGAAGGTCGGCAAGCGCACGCCGATGTTCGCGCGCTTCTCGACGGTCGCCGGCGAGATCGGCAGCGCCGACACGGTGCGCGACCCGCGCGGCTTCGCGCTGAAGTTCTACACCGAGGAGGGGAACTACGACCTCGTCGGCAACAACACGCCGGTCTTCTTCATCCGTGACGCGAGCCAGTTCTCGGACTTCATCCACTCCCAGAAGCGGATGCCCGACACGGGGCTGCGCTCCAACGACATGCAGTGGGACTTCTGGACGCTGAAGCCTGAGTCGGCGCACCAGGTGGCGATCCTGATGTCCGACCGCGGCACGCCGCGCTCGCTGCGCATGATGAACGGCTACAGCAGCCACACGTACTCGTGGATGAACGCCGACGGCGAGCGGTTCTGGGTCAAGTACCACTTCAAGACCGTGCAGGGCGTCGACAACTTCACGCTGGCCGAGGCCGACGCGATGGTGTCTGAGGATCCGGACCACCACCGCCGCGACCTGTGGGACGCGCTGGCCGCCGGCGACGCCGCCGAGTGGCGCCTGGAGATGCAGATCATGCCGTTCGCCGAGGCGGCCGACTACCGCTTCAACCCGTTCGACCTCACGAAGGTCTGGCCGCACGCCGACTACCCGCCGATCACCGTCGGCCGGATGGTCCTCGACCGCAACCCGGCCAACCACTTCGCCGAGGTCGAGCAGGCCGGCTTCGCGCCGTCCAACCTCGTCCCGGGGATCGGCCTCAGCCCCGACAAGATGCTGATGGGCCGGATCTTCTCCTACCACGACACCCATCTCCACCGGATCGGCCCCAACTACGAGCAGCTGCCCGTCAACGCCTCGCGCTGCCCGGTGCACAACTACAACAAGGACGGGGCGATGACCTACCGGCACGCCGGGGACCAGCCCGTCTACGCCCCGAACTCCTACGGCGGGCCGCAGGCGGATCCGACCACGGAGCCTCCGACCTGGCGCGTCGAGGCCGCCGAGATGGGCCGTTACGTCTACGGGCTCCACCGCGACGACGACGACTTCGGCCAGGCCGGCACGCTGGTCCGCGACGTGATGGACGAAACGGACCGCGAGCACCTCGCGGGGAACATCGTGGCCCACGCCGGCGCGGGCGTCTCCGCGGCGGTCCAGGACCGCGTGGTCGCCTACTGGACCAGCGTCGACGCCGGGCTGGGGGCGCGC
>JAOPZD010000307.1 GCA_025964295.1 Conexibacter sp. | reverse complement strand
AGGCTCTGCGGGTCGTCGGAGGCGCGGCGGCGCGTGTCGGCGAGCTCCTGGCCGTAGGCACGGCGGGCGCGGCGCTCGGCCGCGACGGATGCGCCGCCGGAGCGCTGGGCGCGCAGCGTGGCCTCCTCGACGACCGACGCGGCGAGCAGCTTGCCGGACTGCGCCTTGACCTCGAACGCGCGGGCGAGCTGGTCCTCGTAGTGCTGGCGGGAGGAGTACAGGGCGCCCACGCCGAAACCAGCGATCGCTGTGAGAGCGATCGTCAATCCCAGAAGCGCGAGCTGGATGGAGCGCGCGATGGAGAGCCGCCGCACGCGCACGAAGGTACCGGGCACGGGGGACGCGCGTGTTCGGATTTCGCGCGCGGCGCTTCCCGGCGTGCTCGTCGGCGTGGCGGTGGTGGCGGTCGCGACGGCCGGGACCGGCGGCTTCGGCCGCGCTCATTACCTCCGTCAGCTCGTCTTCGGGCCCGCCGGGCCGGGGGTCTCGCAGCGCTCGGTGCCCGCCGCGGAGAGCGGCCGCACCGCGGTACCCGCGATCCCGACGCATCCTGGCGGCGGCGGGGCGCGCGCCCTGCCACGATCCCCGGTCCATGGCCATCGCCCTCGCGCTCATCGCCTCGGCGTGCTGGGGCCTGTCGGACTTCCTCGCCGGGCTCGCTAGCCGGCGCGTCGCCGTCCCGTTCGTCCTGCTGCTCGTCGAGGGCGGCGGCCTGCTCGTCGTGGCGGCGATCACCCTGGCCACGGGGGAGCCGTTCTTCTCCGACGGCAAGGACGCGCTCTCGGCGATCGCCGGAGGCCTCGCGGGCGTGCTGGGGCTCGGCTGCTTCTACCGCGCGCTGGCGATCGGGACGATGAGCGTCGTCGCGCCGATCTCGGCGGCAGGCGTCGCACTGCCGGTGATCGTCGGCGTCGCGTCCGGCGACCGGCCGTCGGCGATCGCGGCGGCCGGCCTGGCGGCGATCGTGGCGGGCGTGATCCTGGCCTCCCGCGAGGAGCACGCCGACGCGGCGGCCGCCGCGGCGGGCCGGACGGCGGTCCTTCTCGCGCTCCTGTCGGCGGTCGGGTTCGGCGGCTTCTTCGCGCTGACCGATGCGCCCGCCGACGCCTCGGTGCTCTGGACGATCACGCTGGCGCGCGCCGCGCCGATCCCGCTGATCGTCGCGGTGGTCCTGCTCACGCGTCCGCAGCAGCGACCGAGCCGCCGCCTGGCGCTGGGCATCGCGGCGGTGGGCACCATCGACCTGGCGGCGACGTCGCTGATCGCGCTGGCCAACACCAAGGGCGACCTCAGCGTGGTCTCGGTCCTCGGCGGCATGTACCCCGTGGCGACCGTGCTGCTGGCGGCCGTGATCCTCCACGAACGCCTGGCGCGGCCGCAACTGGCGGGCGTCATGCTCGCGCTGGGCGGCATCGCCGCGGTCGCGGCCGGGTGACGATGCTCGCCGCCGGGTTCCAGTTCGCGCCGTTGCAGCTGGCTCCCGCGCTGATCAGCGCGCTGCTCTACGCGCGGCGCGTGGCGACGCTCCACGGCACTCCGCGCGCGGTGCCGCGGATCCGGCAGGCGGCGTTCTACGCCGGGCTGGTGGTGATCGCCGGCGTGCTGGTCTCGCCGCTGGCGTCGCTGAGCGAGGAGCTCTTCTGGGCCCACATGGCCGAGCATCTGATCATCGCCGACGCCGGCGCGCTGCTGCTCGTCCTCGGCCTGACCGGTCCGGTGCTCGCGCCGATCCTGCGGATCGGGCTCTTCGACCGGCTCCGCGTCCTGGCGCATCCGCTGGTGGCCCTGCCGCTGTGGGCGATCGACCTGTACGCCTGGCATGTCCCGGTCCTGCAGGAGGCGGCGCTGCACCACGACGGCATCCACGCGCTGCAGCACCTGTGCTTCATCTTCTTCGGCGCCAACGTCTGGATGGCGCTGTTCGGGCCGCTGCCGATGCCGGCGTGGTTCGGCACCGGGTGGAAGGCGGGCTACATCGTCGCCGTCCGGCTCGTCGGCGCGGCGCTGGCCAACGCGTTCCTGTTCGGCGGCAGCGCGTTCTACGGCGCGTACGCCGCGGGCGAGGCGGCCCACGGCCTCACGCCGGCCGACGACCAGGTCGCCGCCGGCGCGGTGATGATGGTCGAGGAGTCGCTGCTGACGATCGCCCTGTTCTGCTGGCTCTTCCTGCGCGCCGCGCGCGAGAGCGACGAGCGCCAGCAGCTGCTCGACCTCGCGTCCGCCAGCGGCGTGGCGCTCACGAGCGACCGCGCGGGGCGAGCGGTCGCCGCGGGTCGGGCCGGGGAGCTGCGGGCGCGGATCGAGCGGGAGGCGGAGCAGAAGGGGTGAGGGGGCGGGCGTTGAGGGCGCCCGGCCCGACCGCTCGCGCGGCGGGCGACTCCGACGCTGGGGCGGCAGTGAAGACCGAAGGCGCCGGAACGCCAGCGCAGTGATGCCCCCGCGCCGCGACCAGCGCGCGAACGGAGCGCCACCACGCCCGGGCCCACGCGCGCTCTAGAGAACCGCCGGCGCCACCGCGAGCGGCATCGACGGCGCCTCGTCGGCGGCCACCACGATGCGGTTGCGGCCCTGGCGCTTGGCGAGGAGCAGGGCCGCGTCGGCGCGCTGGAAGAGCGTCTCCCACTCGACGTCGGTGCCGCGGGCCGAGGCCACGCCACCGGAGATCGTCATCGCGAGGCCGCCGGGGCGCGCCTCCTGGAGCGACTCACGCTGGCGCTGGGCGATCTCCAGCGCCTCGGCGACGCCGATGCCGGGAAGGATCAGCGCGAACTCCTCGCCGCCGAGGCGGTAGACGAGGTCGAACGCGCGCAGGTGCTTGCGCAGCTGCTGGGCGGTGTCGCGCAGGACGGCGTCGCCGCGGTCGTGGCCCAGGTCGTCGTTGACGGACTTGAAGCGGTCGAGGTCGTAGACGACGAGCGCGATCGCGCCGTCGGTGGCGTGCGCCTGGCTGCGCAGCTCGGCGAAGCGCGGCGCCAGGGCGGCGCGGTTGAGCAGGCCCGTCAGGTGGTCGAAGCGCGCGTCGGCGCGCAGGGCGATCTCGGTGTCGCTCAGCGAGAGCGTGAAGATCACGATGCCGACGAGGATCGCGAGCGTCGCGAAGACGATCGTCGGGTCGTCGGCGAAGCCGGCCGGGTCGACGACCACCGAGCCGAGCAGCAGGAGGGCGGTCGAGAACAGGGTCCCGGCGATGACGACGGGCCGGCGGAAGCGGTTGGCCATCAGCGTCGCCGGCAGGGCCAGGAAGATGAGCAGCGGGCTGTGTGGCCCGCCGGAGGCCGCCGCGCCGAGCGTGGCGAAGATCGCGGTGGCGACGAAGCTCAGCGCGACGAAGCGCTCGGGGCGCGGGCTGCGCGCCACGCGATGGTCGAGCGTCGCGACCTGGATGGCCGACAGCATGCTGAACAGCACGGGCCACCAGCCGACCCACGGAGCGGACGCGACGGTGGCCACCCCGACGCCGAGCGACACCCAGACGCGGGCACGGCGCACCAGGGCACCGGCCTCGAGCATGCGCGCGCGGTCCCATTCCGTCGGACACAACCATGAGCCCGTCTCGGTTTCCATCCCGCTCACGACATCGGCAGCTCGGCCCCGCGCTTGAGAGCGCCGTTTGCCCGCCGACGCGCCGGGGGACAGCGGTTGCACGATGTCGACCCGATTCCTGCAGCAGATCACCAAGCTCGCCCGCGGCCCGGAAGGGCGCCGGGTCGCCGAAGAGGCCAAGCGCCTCGCCAAGGACCCGCGCACCCGCCGCCGCATCGACGAGGCCCGCAAGCGCGTGATGGGCCGGGGCCGGCCGGCCTGATCACGCCTCCCGCGTCAGGCCGTCGGCACGCTCGGCCAGCGCGACGACGCCGTCGCCGAACGCGGCCAGATACGGGTCGTCCGACATGCCCGACGAGGCGCGCCGGAAGTTCCCCTCCATGAAGACGACCGACTTCCACAGCGCGAGGGTCTGGTACCAGCGGATGTCGGTCATGGAGCGCCCCGACCGCTCCTCGTAGCGCCCGACCAGCTCGGCGCGCGACAGCCAGCCTTCGTCGCGCGTCACGCTGGACAGCTCGAACTTGCCCAGCGACGGGTCGTCGCGGTCGACGTACAGCGTGCAGAGGTAGCCGAGGTCGGCCAGCGGATCGCCGATCGTCGACATCTCCCAGTCGAGCACCGCCGCGACCTGCGCCGGCGCCTCGGGCGCCAGCAGCACGTTGCCGAGCCGGTAGTCGCCGTGGACGATCGTCGCCGCGGGCGACTGCGGCAGGTTCTCCCGCAGCCACGTCCCGACGTGCTCGACCGCCGGGATGTCCCGCGTCTTGTTGTGCTCCCACAGGCCGCCGAAGCGGCGCAGCTGGCGCTCCAGGTAGCCGTCGGGCTTGCCGAAGCCCTCCAACCCGGCGGCGCGCCAGTCGACGGCGTGGATCTCGACGAGCGAGTCGATCAGCTCCTCGGCCGTGCGGCGCCGCTCGTCCGGGGTGTCGAGCCCCGACGGCA
>JAOPZD010000300.1 GCA_025964295.1 Conexibacter sp. | reverse complement strand
CGGCATCGTCCGGGCTGATCGCCATGAGGCGGCGGCCGAAGCCGAGCAGGTCCGGCAGGCCCGGGTGCGCCCCGACCGCGACGCCGTGGCGCATGGCGAGGGCGACCGTGCGCGCCATCGTCACCGGATCGCCGGCGTGGAAGCCGCAGGCGACGTTCGCCGTCGTCACCAGCGGCATGACCTCGTCGTCGTGGCCCAGCGACCAGTTGCCGAAGCTCTCGCCGAGGTCGCAGTTGATGTCGAAGGTCCGCGTGGTCATCGCATGCGCCGCCCGTCCGTCAGTCGGCGGGGTCGAGCTCGGCCACGACGTCGCCCGCGCCCACGACGCCCTCGTCGTCGATCACGAACGAGCGCACGCGGCCGCGGACCTCCGAGCGCACCTCGTGGAACTGCTTCATGACCTCGATGAGGCCGACGACGGCGCCGTTCTCGACGACGTCGCCCTCGGCGACGAAGGGCGGCGAGTCGGGGTCCGGGCGGCGGTAGAAGACGCCGGGAATCGGGGATCGGACGGCGTTCTCGTCGGACACGGGGATGCTCCTATCGGTCGAGGTGGTCGCGCGCCCGCTCGAGCGCCTCGCGCGCCTTGCGGCGCGCCGCGAGCGCGTCGTCGAGGGTCACCGAGACGAAGCGGACCTGCTCGTTCGTCTTGGTCTGGCCGATGCGATCGAGGTCGGCGCTGATGATCGTCGCGATCGTGGCGTAGCCGCCGCCGGTCACCGCGTCGGCGAGGAGCGCGATCGGCTCGACGCCACCCGGGACCTGGATGGACCCGATCGGGTAGCCGAAGTCGACGACGTTGGAGGGGTCGTTCCCCGCGCCCGGCGGAGGCTCGCGGTCGACGAACGCGAGCGACGCGCCGCGGAAGCGGTACCCGACGCGGTTGGCGTCGGGCGTGACGGTCCAGCTGGTCGCGAGGAACGTCTCGAGGCTCTCGGGGACCAGCCGGTAGCTCGCCAGCCCGACCACGACGCGCAGCTCGATGTCGCCGTCGAGCCGCGGGCGCAGGTCCTCGGGCAGCTCCACGTCCGGCGTGCCCGCGACGCCGCTGCCGACCGGGACGACGTCGCCGGCTTGCAGCGCGCGCCCCTCGAACCCGCCCAGCGCGCACAGCGTGTAGGTCGCGCGGCTGCCGACGTAGGCCGGCACGTCGATGCCGCCGGCCGCCGCGAGGTACGCCCGGGCGCCGGACTCGATGTAGCCGAAGGAGACCACGTCGCCGGCCTTCACCGCGTAGGACCGCCACGACGAGATCGGCTCGCCGTTGAGCCGCGGTGCCATCTCGGCGCCGGTCACGGCGATGACCGTGTCGTGCGTGACCTCCAGCTCGGGCCCGAGGTAGGTGATCTCCAGCGACGCCAGCCCGTGCGGGTTGCCCACGAGCAGGTTGCCCAAGCGGTAAGAGGTCTTGTCCATGGCGCCCGAGGGCGGCATCCCGGCCGCGTACAGGCCGATGCGTCCCTCGTCCTGCACCGTCGTCTGCAGGCCGGGCGTCCGGACCTCAACCGCCATCGAGACCCCGCTCCAGGCTCGCCGCGACGCCGCGTGGATCCTCGTACCAGCGACGCGGGACGAACTCCACCTCGGCGGTCCGGTACGCGAACGACTCGTCCTCGACCGAGGCCCGGATGCGGTCGAACTCGGGCCGGTCGACGGGCCGGTAGCGGATGATGTCCCCGGACCGGAAGAACCAGTCGCGGTCACGGAAGTCCGGGAGCCGGCGCCGCGCGTCGAAGAACGGCGTCGCGCACATGCCGAGCAGCTGGTAGCCGCCGGCGCCGCGGACCGGGTAGACGGTCGCGAAGGCGCCACCCCAGGCGAAGGCGAGCTCCGGCGTGTCGGTGCGGGGCCGCACGTACTTGGGGACCTCGAGCTGGCGGTCGGCGGTGACGAGCTGGTAGGCCCACGTCAGGCCGGGGACGAAGCCGATCATCGTCACGAGGAACGGGGTCCCGAAGACCGCGTCCCTGAACGCCTCCGGCGAAGGGAAGCCGTTCAGCTCGGCCGCGAACTCGATGTCGGTGAGGTCGGGCGTCTGATGCCGGTCGCGGAACCGCTGGACGACCTCGTGCGTCCACGGGTCGTTCCACAGGATCGGCACGTCGAGGATCCGCGTCTGCAGGTGGAAGTCGGCGGCGTCGCCGACCTCGGCCTCCAGCTCGCGCAGGCGCTCCTCGAGCGCGCGGGGATGCAGCTCGTCGGGGTCGAGCCGGACGAGGTAGGACGCGTTCGAGGGGCAGATGTCCAGCACGCCTTCGAGCCGCTGCTCCTCGAGCCGGCGGCAGATGGCCAGCGCGCGCATGTTGACGCCGACGCTCATGCCCTCGGAGAGCTGGACGAGCATCCACTCGTCGGCGCCGTTGCTGTAGCGCGTCTCCGTCTGCTCAGCGGTGTGCACGAGCGTCGCTCCTCTCCGAGGCTCTCCCGGCCGGAAGGGAGAGGGGGATCTCCGCCGCGACGAGCGTGCCGCCGCCGGCCGGGCTCTCGACCCGGAGGTGGCCGTCCAGGACGGCCAGCCGGTCGCGGAGGCCCAACAGGCCGGTCCCGTCGGCCCGGGCGCCTCCGACGCCGTCGTCGCGAACCTGGACGACCAGCGCTCCGTTCGCGACCCGCGAGGTCACCGCGGCGCTCCCTGCCCGAGCGTGCTTGGCGACGTTGGTGAGCGCCTCGGCGACGACGAAGTACGCGGTCGCCTCGACTGCAGCGGGCAGGCGGGCCACCGACACGGTGGTCTCCACCGGCACCGACATCCGCAGCGTCAGCGCGTCCACGCCCGCGCGCAACCCGCCTTTGGTGAGGACTTCCGGGAGGATGCCGTGGGCGAGCTCGCGCAGCTCGTTCGTCGCCTGCTGTGCCTGATCGAGCGCCTCGGTCAGCAGGGCGGGAAGGTCCTCGTTCCTGTTTTGCAGCGCACGGCGTGCCAGCTTGAGCGTGACGACCGTGTGCACCAGCCGCTGCTGCGCGCCGTCGTGGAGGTCCCGGACGACCCGGCGGCGCTCCTCGTCGCCCGCCGCCGCGATCCGCGCCCGCGACGCCGCCACCTCCATCCGCGCCTGGGCGTTCGCGATCGCCGTGGCCACGAGCTCGGTGAACGAGGCGAGGCGCTGCTCGGTGTCCGGCGGCAGGGGCTGCTCCTGGCGCGAACCGGCCGCGATCAAGCCCCACAGGCGGCCCTCGACGAGGATCGGCGTCCCGACCACGGAGCGGATGCCCTCCTCGCGGATGCCCTCGGCGATCGGGCCGACGGCATCCGCGTAGTCGTCGAGCCGGGCGGGCCCGCCCGTCTCCAGCATGAGCGTCGCGATGTTCCGCTGCCCGTCGAGGGGCCACCGGCTGCCGGCGCGAAAGCGGTCCCCCACGCCGGTGACGAACGTGACCGTCCCGTCGGGCTCGAAGCGCCACAGGTTCGCCAGATCGACCGACAGCAGCTCTCCGACCTCGTGCGTGACCGCCGCGAACACCTCCTCCGGTCGCGTCCCCCGCGCGACCAGCGTCGCGACGCGCCGCAGGGCGGCCTGCTCCTCGGCCAGCCGGCGCAGACCCGCCCGGCTCTCGGTGTTCGAGATGGCGGTCGCGACCAGCTCGGTGATCTCGGCGAGCCGATCCTCGATCTGGTCGGGGAGGGTGGCACGAGGGTTGGCGGCCGCCATCCAGCCCCACATGTCGCCGTCGACGATGATCGGCGCGCCGGCGGACCCCCGGAGCCGGGAGTCGCGACTGGCCGCGGCGATTGTGCCGGGGAGGTCGGCGTAGTCGTCGATCCTCGCCGGGCGACCGGTCTTCAGCATCTGGACCGCGAGCCCCGGCCCGTCGAGCGGCCAGCGGGTCCCGGCCTGCCACGAATGCGGGACCTCGCTCCATTCACCGATCACGCTGGCGGTCTTCTTCCCCGGGTCGAAGCGCCACACGAGCACCAGCGGCAGGTCGACGACGTGCGCGACCTCCCGGGCGATCGCGGCGAAGACGTCCCCCGACGCCGCCCCGCCGGCGACCAGCGCCGCGATCCGCCGCAGCGAGTCCTCGCGTGCCCCGAGCACGGCGTTGCGCCCGCGCGGGACGGGGTCGGCTCGCGAACGGCCCTCGACGCCGGCGAACGACACGACCGCGCCGCGGCCCTCGGGCAGCTCGATCGGCACCGAGACATAGGAGACGGGGAACCGCGAGCCGTCGCGCCGGCAGAACCAGTCCAGGTCGCGCGCGACCGTCTGGCCGGTGGCATGCGGGAGGTGCATCGGGCAGTCCGCGGCCGGATAGGGCGTCCCGTCCGGGTGCTCGTAGTGGATCGTCTCGTGGCGGCGGCACCCGAGCAGGTCGTCCGCGCGGTCATAGCCGAGCGCCGTGAGCGCGGCCGGATTGGCGAACCGGATGACGTCGTGGGGATCGACCACCCAGACCGGCTGCGCGGCCGTCCCGCTGACAGCAGCGAGGAAGTCCTCGGCACTGATCGTCAGGCCAGCCAGATCGGTCAGGGAATGGGATGTCACGCGAAGCCTCTGGGCGCCACCAAGTGTACGTTCGGTCCGCCGGGCGAAGTCAAGGGCGCCCATCGTCCGGCGCTCGCTATCGCGTGATCGTCGCGCCGGATCGGACCGCCCGTCCCGCCCCCGTAGAACCCCTCGAATGCAACGGGACGGACGGAAGGTCGGCGTCGTCGGCGTGGGCGCGGTCGGCCAGGCCTGCGCCTTCGCGCTGCTCCTGCGCGGATCGTGCCGCGAGCTCGTGCTCGTCGACCGGATGGCCGAGCGCGCGACCGCGGTGGCGACCGACATGCGCTACGGCGCGCCTCTGGCGCCGACGGTGGCGATCGCCGGCGGCGACTGGAGCGACCTGGCCGGTGCGAGCGTCGTGCTGATCTGCGCCGGCGTCAACGAGAAGGGCGGAGGCGCGACCGACCGCGACGACGCGCGCGGGCGGCTGAAGCTGCTCGAGACGAACGCCTCGGTGTTCCGGGACGTGGTCCCGCGCATCGTCGCCGCGGCGCCCGACGCCGTGCTCGTCGCCGTCACCGACCCGCCCGACCCGCTGGCGGACCTGACCCGCGTGCTCGCGGGACACGACCGCGTGCTCAGCACCGGGACGACGATCGACACGTTGCGCTTCCGCGTCCACGTCGCCGCGCGGCTCGGCATCCACCCGTCGGCGGTCGAGGCGCTGGTCGTCGGCGAGCATGGAACGACCGAGGTCATGCTCTGGTCGTCGGTGCGCGTCGCGGGCACGGCGCTCGCCGACGCGCTCGGCGCGAGCGACCCGCACGGCTCCGTCGACGACCTCCGCGAGCAGGTCGAGCGCGAGGTCCGCTTCGCGAACATCGCGATCATCGAGGGCAACGACGCCAGCCAGTTCGGCATCGGCGTCGCGTGCGCACGGATCACCGAGGCGGTCCTCGGCGACGAGCGCGCCGTCATGCCCGTCGCCGCGCACCGGGAGCGCTACGGCGTGGCGATCGGGCTCCCCACCGTCGTCGGGCGCGAGGGCCCGGCCGGCGAGCTCGAGCCGGGCATGTCCGAGCAGGAGCGCGGCGCCTTCGAGCGGAGCGTCGCGACCCTGCGCGACGCCGCCGGCCGCATCGGCGTCTGATCCGATGCGGCCGGTTCGACGGGCTACCCGCCGCGTACGCCTGCGCCGATCGACGACCTAGTTGGCGCCGACGACCTTCAGGCTCTTGCTGACGAAGATGTGGTGGGGCCAGTTGACGCCGATGTTGTGCACCTCGTACTCGCCGTTGCTCAACTTCACGACGCGGTCGACGACGCCGCCGGGATAGGCGGCCAACGCCGCTGTCGTCGCCTTGTTGGCCGTCGCTCCGCTGACGATCGTCCCCGATCCCTCGGTGTAGTTCGCCGGGATCTGGCCGTCCTGCTTCGCGGCGCTCGGCGCTCCGCGCTTGAAGGCCACGACCTTCGACGGCGTGAACGTCGTCCCCGACGGGGCGCTGGCCGGGTGCACGACGACCTGGGTGGCCGTGATGGTCGTGCCGTTGACCGTCCCGAGGACCAGGACGGTCGCGCCCTTCGTCACGGCGCTCGCCGAGGTCGACCTCGTTCCGTTCTTGTAGGTCGTGGACGACGCCTTCTTGACGGTCACCTTCTGACCCGCGGACGTCGTCACCGTGAAGCTCGACGCCGACACGCTGGTGACGGTGCCGGCCGCGCCGCCGGCGGCCGCGGACGACCGCGCGTTGGCGTCCGGCTTCGCGGCGGACACATACGCCGTCTGTCCCGTGCTGGCACCGGCTGAGCCGTTGCCCGAGCTCGCGCCGACGATCCCGAGGGCGCTGCCTCCGATCACCACGGCCACCGCGCCAACGGCGAGCGGCCTACTCATTCTGCGACCCAACATCTGCGACCTCCTTCGTATTTCGTGCAGCGAGCATGCTGGGCTCGGGTGTGAGTCGGCGAAGAAGATGCTGGGCTTCTGCTGGGAGGGAGCCCCGGCCCGCCGCCCGCGTGATCGCGCAGGCCGATCGGCGGTGCGGCCGCGCGGATTGCCACCGACCACCGGCGCCCGCATGCTGGCTCGCATGAGTGCCATCCGAGCCACGATCGCCGGCATCCCGGTCCCCGACAGCACGCTCGCTCGCGAGGCGACCGAGTTCGTGCAGGACGTCTCGACCCAGCTCCTCTTCGACCACTCGCGGCGGGTGTTCCTCTGGGCCTCGCTCCAGGGCGAGAAGCTCGGCCTGCAGTACGAGCCAGAGCTGCTCTACGTCGGCGCCATGTTCCACGACATCGGACTGGTCGAAGGCCACCGCTCCGAGCACGAGCGCTTCGAGATCGACGGTGCCAACGCCGCCCGGGAGTTCCTGGAGCGCCACGGCCTGCCCGAGGAACGCGTGATGACCGTCTGGGAGTCGATCGCCCTGCACACCACGCCCGAGGTCCCGCGCTACAAGCAGCCCGAGGTGCGGTTGGTGACCCTGGGCGTCGAGTACGACGTCCTCGGCCTGCACTTCGACGAGCTCTCGGCGCAGCAGCGCGAGGCGGTCCTCGCCGCCCATCCGCGCACGGACTTCAAGCAGGGGATCGTCGAGGCCTTCTCGGCCGGCATCCGCGACAAGCCCGAGACCGCGTTCGGGACGATGAACACCGACATCCTCGAGGCGACCGTGCCGGGGTACGTGCGGCCCGACTTCTGCGACTACATCCGCAACTCGCCCTTTGCCACGTGACCGGCGCGGGCGAGGAGCCGCGGGCTCCTAGCACTGGGGTCGCCCCGGCCCCTCGACGCCTCAGCCCGCGGATCCTGCGCCCGTGGTCTCCAAGATCGTCCGCGCGACGGTCTCGGGGTCGTCGACCATGGGGACGTGTCCGGCCCCGTCGAGGATCACGAACCGGGCCTGCGGCAGGCGCTCCCGCGCGACGGCGCCGTTGACGGCGACCGGCAGCAGCGCGTCCTCGCCCGCCCAGGCCAGCGTGATCGGGCACGGCAGCGGATCGAGTGGCGCGATCTCCTCGGTGGTGGTGAGGACGTCTTCCATCACCGAGCACCCCAGGAGGTCTCGGGTCGCCTCGGCGACCTGCGCGGCGGTGAGGCGATCTCCATGCTCGGCGACGTCGCGGAGCGTCAACCGCCGGACCGTCGCCGAGCGCAGCAGCAGCGACGTCGGCAGCGCGCGGCCCAGCCGTGCCAGCCGGTTGGCCCGGCGGATCTTGCGCACGCCGAAGGTCTGCTCGACGGTCGCGGCCGTCCAGCTCCCGGCCGGCGACACCGCGCACACGCTCACGGCGCGACCGCGCCGCGCCAGCTCGATGGCCATCCACCCTCCGAGCGAGTTGCCCGCGAGGTGCACCCGCTCCAGCGCGCGCTCGTCGAGGGCCCGCTCGGCGTCGTCGACCAGCTCGCCGAGGGTCGCCGGACGGCGCGAAGCCGCGACGCCTCCTCGATGACCGAGCGTCGCCAGCGCCACGACCTCATGGTGCGGCTCGAGCAACGGCCCCACGCTGTCCCACACGCGCGGCGACATGCCCAGGCCGTGCAGCAACACGAGCGGCTCCACGCCCGGATGTTCCCACCGCCGGCGGCCGGACGGCGAGCACCGCGCGCGGTCGCCGCCGGTCAGGCCCGTGGACGCACCGGCCGCAGCGGCGCGCCGCCCGGCGCGCCGGGTACCGAGCGAACGGTGAGCACGGCCATCGACATGGCCGACAGGGCGACGGCATAGGCGCCGTCGCGGTCCGGGCAGACA
The DNA here is from genome assembly GCA_025964295.1 of Conexibacter sp. The sequence continues at coordinate 10,953 of JAOPZD010000300.1, read as the reverse complement.
CGGGAAGACGTGCGCGGCGCGATCCAGACGCTCGCGCACGGACCCTGCTGGGCCTGACCGCCCGCGACCGTCAGCCGGACGGTCGCGGTCGTGGCCCGCGGCGCGATCAGCAGCATCCGGACCGTCCCGCTGGGCGTCACCGTCGCGCCGCCGCGCAGCGCGCCGTCGGTGATCGTGCGCACCAGCCGGCTTCCTGACGGCGCGGCGCGCGCGAACGCGAGCATGCCGGTCAGTGGCGGACGGCCCCGGAAGCTCGACCCCGCGCGGGCGAACGGCGCGTAGTCGGCGCCCGCCCACGTGTGGAGGTCGGCGCCCTTGACCCCTTCCCGGAGCAGGGCCAGCAGCGTGTCGGCCGTCCACAGCGCGGCCGCGGGCGAGTCGCTCAGCCCCGGGCGACCGCCGCACGCCGCCGAGCCGAGCTCCGCCACGCGCACCGGCAAGCGCTCGCGGCGAGCGATGTTCAACAACGGCTGAAGCGTCGCGGCGCGTAGCCGAGAGGCCGCGCGGCCCGCGAGCCAGTCCGGCGACGGCGCGGGCCCGTCGCAGTCGGGCAGCGCGTAGAGATGCGCGGCCAGCGCGCCGGCACGACCGTTCCAGCCGCGGAGGAGGTCGGGGAGCGCCGGCCACCAGGCCCCCGTGGCGAAGCCGCCGGCGACGAGCGTCGCGCCGCCGGCCACGGGCGCGAGGGCCCGCAGGTAGGCGCCGGCGTCACGCGCGTAGTCGTCCAGGTTGTAGTTGGGGTCCTTGACCAGCCGCCGATGGACGTGACCGCCGCGCGCGAACGTGCGGCCGGTCGCATACAGGTCCGGCTCGTTGCCGATCTCCAGCGCCGCCAAGGAGCCGGCGGGAAGGCGCCGGCGCGCTTGACGGACCAGTTCCGTCGCGTTGCCCGTGTCGCGCAAGGCCAGGTTGACGCCGAGCGTCACCGGTCCACCGAGCCCACGCGCCAGCCACGCGACGTCGTCGAGCGTGGCGGGACCGAGGTCCTGCAGCACCGTGGGCGGGCGCGGCCGGCGCCCGGCCGGGTTCCACCACGCCTGGTCGGTGGAGTCGCCACCGACCCGGAGCGCCAACGGCGATCGCGCCGCCCGCCGCACCGGCGCCAAGAGCCCTAACAACCCCTCGCGCCCGGAGCCCCCGGGCGCCGCGTAGGCGGCCACGCTGTCCCACTCGACCGAGAGCCCGAGAAACGACGCGGGCACCCGCACGCCGAGCCGATCCACCACGAGCCGCACATCAGACCGCGCAGGGCCGGGCTCACCATCCCGCCGCACGACGATCGCCGCCACCACCACCACGAACACGATCGCGACGACGGCCACCGCCGCGAGCCGACGCCGAACGTCTCGGACGCCCCTCGGCCCGGCGTCACCACGCCCAAAGTGCCACCACCACCGGCGTCGGGTCACGGCTAGAGCTTAGGCACGCGCCCTTGCGCCCGCGACGCTTCGCCCACTCCGGGTTCCTCCGCCTAGTGCGTGTCCCCGATCAGCACGTCCGCCTCGATCTGCGGCACCGTGATCGTGCCCGCGACCGAGACCTGGGAGCCGTCGGTGCCGGCGTGCGGGTCGTTGAGCAGCGGCGCCAGCGGCGGGACCGAGGACGCGGCGATCTGCGGCGATGGAGCGCTGTTGCATGGGACGCCGGTCGGCTCCGGGTTGATCGGGCTCGCGCCGGTGGCGGTCTGGCCGGTCACCGCGTCGGCGGGCACGAGCGGGACGCCGGCGCTCGCGGAGAACGTGCTGTGGGGCAGCAGGCAGGCGGCGAGCGAGACGTCCCATGGGTCGTCGGAGGCCAGCGAAGCCTTGGCGATGCGCAGGTGGCCGTCGGGCGTGATGCCCGGTGCGATGTGCAGGCCGCCGACCAAGGTGATGTCGTTGAGGTAGTTCTGGACCGTGCCCGTCCAGAACTGGCGGCAGTTGTACGCGCCGGCGCTGTACGGCTGGCCGGCGACCTGACCCGCGGGGTCGGCGTCGACCTCGCGCAGGATCGACGTGATCTTCGTGGCGAAGTTCGCGGTGATCTCGATCTGGGTGTCCTTGCCCGGGATGTTGCCGAACAGGTTCGCCTGGCCGCCGCTCTTGCCCAGCACGATGTCCATCGATCCCTGCGGGCCGTTGCCGTCCTGCGCCGGCGACGGGCCCTGCTCGGCGAACTCGGTGCCCGGCACGGCGACGGCGAGGTGCAGCGGCGCGGTGCGCAGCACGGTGTCGCGGGCGCTGGGCTGCACCGCGAAGCCGCCCGGGCGGCTCGCTGCCGTGAACGGGAACGGCTCGTCGTTGCCGCCGATGCCGTTGGGATCGCCGACGACGTGGTCGGCGTGCAGCAGCGCGACGTCGTCGGCGCCGGGGAACGCTTCGATGGCCCCGGCGGCCAGCGCCGGGTTGCCCGTCGCGGCGAACACGCTCGCGTCGGCCTGGGTGGCGAAGTAGGGCAGACCGTGCACGCCGGCGGCGGCCAGCGGCGTCTCGAGCGTGCGCCCGACGGTGCTCGTCGCCGTCCCGAGGCTCGGCACCGCGCCGGCGTTGGTGAAGTCGCTGCAGCCGGCGGTCGGCGCGTCGCCGCCGTCATACCAGTGGGTGCCGGGCGCGCTCGCGACCTGGTCGTCCCACAGCAGCGGGATCGCGTTGGTGGTGAGGTCGCCGCCCGGCAGCAGCGTGATGTCGACCTCGCCCAGCGCGCCGCCGTCGTAGCTGTCGTGGAACGTCAGCTCGCCGGGGAGATGGCCGCCGAGGTCGACCTCGCGCTGGCCCAGCGACGCGCCGAGGTCGACGCTCGCGCGGTTGACGTTCGTGACGGCGGGATTCGCGCCCTGGCGCAGGCGGATCGTGATCGGCAGCTTGAAGTTGACCAGCGACGCACGGCGCAGGAAGGCGTGCGAGGAGACGACGCCCGGATGTCGCCGCACGGCGCGCAGCAGCGACGCGCGCACCGATGCGCGGTGGCGCGGGGTCATCCGCTGCGTCGCGGCGCCCGCCGGGGCGACCGACACCGCCAAGACCATCATCATCAACAACGTCGCTGGGACGGCGACGCGTGGCACACGCGAACTGGGACCCACGACCTTCTCCTCGACCCCGGCGCCTCCAGCGCAGGGCGACCGTACAGGTCCGCAGGGTGACAACGCAATGGCCCGTGATGACGATCACGTCACGAGAAGCCCTTGAGCCTCGCCGACAGGCCTCGGCGACGGGCCGAGCTGGACGGCGACGGCGGGATGAGCGCGTCGGCGTGGCCGGGCAGGAGAAGTCAAGGCGGACGCGAGGCCGCGGGGCCCCTTGTGGAGGCGCCGCGCGTCCTCGCGCCCTGAGGTGCCTGGCCGGGCGAACTCAATACCCTGGAGGCCTGGCGCCCTGCTGCCGACCTCCCCGTTCGCCCGTCACCGAAACCATGGGACGGGTGCCCTGCCCGGGGATGACGGCTACCTTCCCGGCACGGGCGGGCGGTCGAGCAGGTGGCGCTCGAGGAAGCCGACGAGGATCTCGATCGTCGGCTCGTGCTGATCGAGGAACGCGGCGTAGTGGCCGCCGGGCAGGTGCGCGACCTCCCCGCGCGGCGCGCGCTCGCCGGCCGCGACCGCCGCGTGGGGCACCGCGACGCCGTCGTCGTCGTAGACGAGGACGAGCAGCGGGCACGCCACGCGCGACGCGGCCCGGCCCGGCCGGTAGAGCCCGGTGTGCAGCGCGGAGCTGGCGGCGACCTCCTGCCGCCACTCGGGATGGCGGCCGCCGGGGTCCAGCGCGCCGGCGCCCGTCTGGGCGTCGGGCGTGGTGAGCGACGTGACCGTCCCGCGCGGCCCGGCCAGCGGGATCAGCAGCGGCTCGCGGCCCAGCCGCAGGCCGACGGCGTCGCGGATCGCGCGACCGAAGAAGCGCAGGGCGGCCGTCGGCGCCTGGTGACGCAGCGCGTTGGGGAAGGCGGCGGGACCGTCGGCCAGCGGCGCGTGGGCGATCGCCGCGGCCAGCTCGGGGTCGCGCGCCGCGACCGGGAAGACGTGGCCCCCGGAGGAGGAGAACCCCCAGACGGCGACGCGGGCCGGGTCGACGCCGGCGAGGGTGCGCGCGAACGCGATCGCCGCGTGCAGGTCCTCGCGCTGGCGGCCGAAGTCGGCGATCTGGCGCGGCTGCCCGCCGCTCTCGCCGAGGTGGCGGTAGTCGAAGGCCAGGACCGCGAAGCCCGCCTCGTTGAGGCGCGCGGCGATCCGGTCGGTGCCCGGCTCCTTGGTCACCGCGAGCCCGGCCGCCATGACGACGCAGCCGCCGTTGGTCCCCGGGTAGTGCCAGGCGGCGCAGGTCGTCGCACCGCTGGCGAAGCGCACCTTCTCCCGCGCGGCGGGGGCGTCGGCGACGGTCTCGGGGGGATCGACCGGGGCGTTCGTGGACGTCATGGAGATCTGCTCCTGTTCGTGCGGCGGGGTCCACGCTATGGTTGCGCATCGAAACCAGTTCGCAATCAAGGCCAGATCGAGAGCGAAACCAGTTGCCCCCGAACAACCAGCTGCCGGCCCGCCCGCAGCGCGACGGCGTCGAGATCGCCGTCAACGTCGTCAGCGACCGCTGGACGTTCCTGATCCTGCGCGAGGCGTTCTTCGGCGTGCGCCGCTACGGCGAGATGCAGCGCAACCTCGGGATCGCCCGCAACGTGCTGGCCGACCGCCTCAAGCGCCTGACCGCCGACGGGATGTTCGAGCGCGTGCGCTACCGCACCGACCCCGACTGGTACGAGTACCGCCTCACCGACCGCGCGCTCGACCTCTACCCCGTGATCCTCGGCCTGCTCTCGTGGGCCGACCGCCACCTGGGCGCCGGCAACACCGACGCGGCCAAGCTGCACCTGACGCACCGCACGTGCGGGCACCCGGCCGAGCCGTCGCTCGCCTGCGCCCACTGCCACCAGCCGCTGCAGGCGCGAGACGTCGACGTCACGGTCGAGCCCCCGCCTCCCGCTCCGGCTGGCTAGCGCGCGGGAGGCCGGCGACGGCCGCCAGATGGGGGTCGCGCGGCGGCACCCAGGAGGCGGTGTCCGGCTGGACGTGGAGGCCCGCCGCGCGCGTGAGCGCCAGCGCGTCCTCGCGCAGGGCCACCACGGTGGGACGGTGGTCGTCGGCGCGGGTGACCAGCGACCAGCACCACAGCGGAGTGGGGTCGCGGACCTCCCGGATGCGCAGCCCGGCGGGCATCGGCGCGGCGTGGCGCTTGGGCGACTCGAGGACCGGCGTGCCGATGCGGCGGCAGCGGTCATAGAACCCCGGGCCGGCGATGCCGCCGTCGTCGACGTGGACGACGCGCGCGCCGGCCTCCTCGGCGAAGTCGACGGCGAAGTGGTTCCAGGCGTCCCAGGAGGTGAGGTCGGCATCGATCAGCACCCGGACCGAGGAGGCCGCCACGGCCTCGGCGTCGAAGGTCGCGGGCGCCACGGCGTGCAGCGGCTCGGGCCAGAGGAGCTGGAGGTCGAGCCGCTCGTCGCCGCTGGAGGCCCAGGCGATCGCCGCGTCCAGGCCGCCGTCGGCGACGCGCCCGACCTGGACGTGGCTCGGCATGACCCATTCGTCGATGCGGACGTCGGAGTTGATCGAGGCCACGAGCTGGTCCGGCAGCCAGCTGACGTAGCCGACCCGCAGCGGGCCGGTCGTGCCGGCGATCCGGCGCTGCGCGGCGGCGGCGAGGGCGAGCATCTCGCGCGCGTCGGGGAGCAGCTGGCGGCCGGCGGCGGTCAGCGCGACGTGCCGGCGGTCGCGCTCGAACAGCGCCGCGCCGACGTTGCGCTCCAGCGCCTTGATCTGCTGGGACAAGGACGGCGCGGCGATGTGCAGGCGCTGCGCGGCGCGCCCGAAGTGCAGCTCCTCGGCCACCGTGACGAAGTAGCGCAGCTGGCGCAGTTCCACAGCAGCCAACCGTAGTCGTTCGGTGTTAGCCCGTGGCTACCAGCGTGACCAACTTGGTCGTGGCGGTGGCGGTCCGCGTGGTGCAGGATCGACCGCATGTCGCCGGTCACCCCAGATGCCGCTCCCGCGGCCGGCGAGCTGCCGCTGCCGGGGCTGCGGCTCGTCTACCGCCTCCGGGCCGAGCTCGCCGCGCCGCTGGACCTCGGACAGACGCCCAAGGGCCATCGGCGGGTCGTCGCGTACACCGGCGGGCGCTTCGAGGGTCCCGGCCTCGCCGGTGCGCTCGTCCCCGGCGGCGGCGCCGACTGGCAGATCCTGCGGCCGGACGGCAGCGCGGTCGCCGACATCCGCTACACGCTGCGCACGCACGCCGGGGCGCTGCTGCTCGTCACCTCCACCGGCGTGCGGCACGGCCCGCCGGAGGCGCTCGCCCGCCTCGCCCGCGGTGAGGAGGTCTCACCCAAGGAGTACACGTTCCGCACCCAGGCGTCGATCGAGACCGCCGATCGCGACCTGGCCTGGCTCAACGACGGCGTCTTCGTCGCCGTCGGCGCCCGTCGACCCGACGGCGTCGCCTACGACGTCTACCTCGTGGCCTGACCGACCACCCACCACCCGCTCGCGCCGCCCAAGGAGCCCATCGCCATGGAGTACCTCGTCGACTTCACCACCACCGTCCCCGACGGCACGCCGCCGTCCGAGGTCGAGGAGCGCAAGGCGGGCGAGGGAGCCCGCGTCGCGGAGCTGGCGCGGCAGGGTCATGCGCTGCGCGTCTGGAAGCCGCTGCCCGAGGACGGCCGCCTGCGAGCGCTCGGCCTCTACCGCGCGGCCGGCGACCAGGAGCTGCAGACGATCCTGGAGTCGCTGCCGCTGTACCCCTGGATGGAGATCTCCGTCGCCGCGCTCGGCGAGCACCCCAACGACCCGGGCCTGGCGCAGCCATGACCGAGTGCGACAACAAGGTCGCGCTGATCACCGGCGCCTCGCGCGGCATCGGCGCCGCGCTCGTCACCGCCTACCGCGTCCGGGGCTTCTCCGTCGTCGCCACCGCGCGGTCGATCCGCCCCGTCTCCGACCCGGAGGTCCTGACGGTCGCCGGGGACATCTCCGAGGCCGAGACCGCGCAGCGCATCATGGACATCGCGCTGGAGCGCTTCGGCCGCATCGACACGCTCGTCAACAACGCCGGCGTGTTCATCGCCAAGCCCTTCACCGAGTACTCCGCCGCGGACTACGACTCCGCGGTCGGCGTCAACCTCGACGGCTTCTTCCACGTCACCCGCCCCGCCATCGACCACATGCGCGGGCGCGGCCACGGCCACGTGGTCAACATCACCACGACGCTCGTCGAGCACGCCAGCTCGAGCGTGCCCTCGGCGCTGGCGTCGCTGACCAAGGGCGGCGTGGCCGCGGCGACCAGGTCCCTGGCCATCGAGTACGCCGCCAGCGGCATCCGCGTCAACGCCGTCTCCCCGGGCGTCATCAAGACGTCCATGCACGACCCGGACGCCTACGAGGGCCTCGCCCAGCTCCACCCCTTGCAGCGCCTGGGCGAGATCGACGACATCGTGCGCGGCGTCCTCTACCTGGAGTCCTCGCCGTTCGTCACCGGCGAGTTCCTGCACATCGACGGCGGCCAGAGCGCCGGCCACTGACCCACCCGACAACAACCACACCACCACCCACGGAGAGCAACAACATGGACATGAAGCTCGAGGTCGTGGTCCTTCCCGTCTCCGACGTGGACCGGGCCAAGGCGTTCTATGAGACGGCGGGGTTCCGGCTGGACGCCGACTTCCCGGTGGGCGACGACTTCCGCGTCGTGCAGCTCACGCCGCCGGGCTCGGACGCGGCGATCATCTTCGGCGACGGCGTGACCGGCGCGGCGCCGGGCTCGACCGAGGCCCTGCAGCTGGTCGTCTCCGACATCGAGGCGGCGCGCGCCGAGCTGGCCGCGCGCGGCATCGAGGTCAGCGAAGTCTTCCACGACGCGGGCGGGGTCTTCCACCACGCGGGCACCGAGGGCCGCGTCGACGGGCCGGCACCGGATCACGGCAGCTATGGCTCGTGGGCGTCGTTCAGCGATCCCGACGGCAACACCTGGCTGATGCAGGAGGTCACGACGCGCCTGCCCGGACGCGTGACCGGCCCGACGACCTTCGCCTCGGCCGGCGACCTGACGGAGGCGCTCAAGCGTGCCGCCGCCGCGCACGGCGAGCACGAGGCCCGGACCGGCCAGGAGGACGCCGACTGGCCGGAGTGGTACGCGGAGTACATGGTGCGCGAGCAGGCCGGAGAGGAGCTGCCGACATGAGCTATGACTACGACGCCATCGTCGTCGGCGGCGGCTCGCCCGGCGAGCACTGCGCCGGCGCGCTGGCCGAAGGCGGCCTGCGCGTCGCGCTCGTCGAGCGCGAGCTGGTCGGCGGCGAGTGCTCCTACTGGGCCTGCATCCCGTCCAAGACGCTGCTGCGCCCGGGCGAGGCGGTCCACGGCGCGCGCGTGGCGGCGGCGAGCGCGTAGGTCGACGTCGCGGCGGCGCTGGCATGGCGCGACTTCATGGTGTCCAACTACTCCGACGCCGGCCAGGAGCGCTGGCTGGCGAACGCCGGCATCGACCTGCTGCGCGGCACCGGGCGGCTCGCCGGGCCGCGCGTCGTCGAGGTCGGCGGCGTCCGCCACACCGCGCGCGACATCGTCATCGCCACCGGCGCCGCGCCCTTCGTGCCGCCCGTGGCGGGCCTGCGCGAGCTGGAGGGGATCTGGACCAACCGCGAGGTGACCGGCATGAAGGCGGTCCCCCGTCGCCTGCTCGTGCTCGGCGCCGGGCCGGTCGGCGTCGAGATGGCCCAGGCCGTGCGCCGGTTCGGCGGCGAGGTCGCGCTGGTCGGCGGCGAGCGCGTCCTCCCGCGCGAGCCCGCGCCCCTGGGCGAGGCGCTGGCCGAGGTCCTGCGCCGCGACGGCATCGAGGTCGTCCTCGGCGCGCGCGCGACCGCCGCCCGCCGTGACGGCGAGGACTACGTCCTGGTGCTCGACGACGGCCGCGAGCTGCGCGGTGACCGGCTGCTGGTCGCCACCGGCCGGCGCCCGCGCGTCGCCGGGATCGGCCTGGAGACCGTGGGCGTCGAGGCCAACCCCGACGGCATCGCGGTCGACGCGCACCAGCGGGTGGGCGAGGGCCTGTGGGCCATCGGCGACGTGACCGGCATCTGGCCGCTGACCCACGTCGGCAAGTACCAGGGCGACGTCGTCGCCGCCAACGTCATCGGCCGCGAACCGCGCGAGGCGCACTACGACGCGGTGCCGCGCGTGGTCTTCACCGACCCCCAGGCCGCGACAGTCGGCGCGCCGGAGGCCCGCTTCAGCGCGACCGCCGCGATGGCCGAGGTCCCCAAGATGGAGACCTACTCGCGCGCCTACGCGGAGTCCAACGGCTTCTTGACGTTGTTGAGCGACGGCGAGCGGCTGACCGGCGCCTACGCGCTCGGCCCCGAGGCCGGCGAGTGGCTGCAGCAGGCCACGCTGGCGATCCGCGCCCGCGTCCCGCTCGACGTCCTGCGCGACACGATCCAGCCCTTCCCGACGTTCTCCGAGATCTACCTCGCGGCGCTCCACGCGCTGCACGCCGAGATCGTGCGCGCCCGTACGCCCGAAGGAGCGCTGCCCCATGCCGACGATCGATGAGCGGACCTCCGGGGACGACGTCGCTCGCCCGGCCGCCGGCGACGACCCCCTGATCGCGCTGCGCAGCCCGGCCGGCGTCGCGCTGATCACCGCCACGGTGCTGGCCTCGATGGTCGGCTTCCTCGACGCCTACGTGGTCAACGTCGCCATCCCGGCGATCGGCCGCGACCTCGGGGCGAGCGTCACCGCGCTGCAATGGACGCTGACGGCCTACCTCGTGACGGTCGCCGCGCTGCTCCTGGTCGCGGGCGCGCTGGCCGATCGCTTCGGGCGCCGGCGGCTGCTGGCCGTCGGGCTGGTGGTGATGTTCGTGTCCTCGATCCTGTGCGCGATCGCGCCGTCGGTGTCCGGCCTGATCGCGGCGCGCGTCGCCCAGGGCGTCGGCGCCGCGCTGGTCGTCCCGAGCAGCCTGGCCCTCCTCAACGGCACGTTGCGCGTCGGCGATCGCGCCCGCGCCATCGGCATCTGGGCGGGGCTGGCGACGATCGGGACCACCGTCGGTCCGTACGCCGGCGGATGGCTCGTCGACCACGCGTCGTGGCGCTGGGTGTTCCTGCTCAACCTCCCGCTGATCCTCGCCGGCCTCCTGGCGCTGCGGCGGGTGCCCGACCGCAGCGAGGCGCGGACGCAGCTGGCGCCCGACGCCCTCGGCGCGGTGCTGGCCGTCGTCGGCCTCGGCGGCGTGATCTACGCCCTGACCGACGGCTCGGCGCACGGCTGGCTCGGCGCCCGCGTCCTGGTCGCCGCCGTGGTCGGCGTCCTCGCGCTGGCCGCGCTGCTGCCGGCCGAGCGCCGTCTGCGCGCCCCGATGCTCCGGCTGTCGCTGTTCACGTCGCGCCAGTTCGACGCCATCAACGTGACGACGGTCCTGTTCTACGGCGCGCTCGCCGCAGCGGGCTACCTGCTCGTCCTGCAGTGCGAGCTGCAGCTCGGCTACTCCGCCACGCAGGCGGGAGCCGCGCTGATCCCCTCCTCGGCGGTCTTCCTCGCCATCTCGCCGCTCAGCGGCGCGCTGGTCACGCGGATCGGCCCGCGGTGGCTGATGGTCTCCGGGATGCTGACCGTCGGCGCGGCGTTCGCCTGGGTCTCCACCGCCCAGCCCGGCGCGAGCTACGCCGGCACGATCCTGCCGGCCGCCCTGCTCTGGGGCCTGGGGCTCGGCTTGACCGTGACCCCGCTGACAGCGGCGGTGCTCGCCGCCGTCGACGACGTCGACCTCGGGGAGGCGTCGGCGATCAACGACGCCGCCTCCCGCCTGGGCGGGGTGGTCGCGATCGCGGCCGTGCCGGCGCTGGTCGGCGCCGCCGGCGGGCAGAGCCTCGGCCACGCGCTCGCCAGCGGCTACCAGCCCGCGATGATCGTGGCCGCCGGCGTCTGCGCGGGCG
>JAOPZD010000250.1 GCA_025964295.1 Conexibacter sp. | reverse complement strand
GCGGGCGCGCCGAAGCGCGGCGCCATCGCCGAGCGCAGGGCGATCGGCGGGACGCCGGGGCCCGCGGGCACGGTGTGCAGCTCGGCCGGCGGCGGCCCGACGTCGGGCGGCGCCGTCGCGTAGTCGGCGACGGTCGGGAAGTCCGCGGCGAAGGCCGCCAGCGCCACGACCATCACGCGCCCGTCCTGGACGAGCCGCGCGCTGAGCGACGTCAGCGTCCGGCCGGCGCGCTCGACCGCGACGTGGATCTCCGCCGGCTGGCCGGGCACCGGCGGGCGCAGGTAGTGCAGCGTCAGCGAGCGCGGGGCGCGCTGCGGATCGGCGACCGCGTCCTGCAGCGCGCGCAGGATCGTCGCGGCGATGTAGCCGCCGTTGGGACCGCGGGGGACCGCCCACTGGTCGGAGATCGTGGCCTGCCAGACGCCGTCGCCGGCCGGCGCCACGGCGGTGTCCCGCTCGAAGGCGGAGAGAGACGGCGTCGTCGCCATGGCGCCCGCCTCAGTCGTCGTCGTCGCCGCCGCGCTGGCGCCAGACCTCGACGCTCACCTCGTCGACGGGCAGCGGGATCGGCGGCTCGGGCTTGGCGGCCTTGACCCAGACCTCGTCGGCCGAGTACTCGTCCAGCAGCCGGTCAGCCACGGCCGAGCAGAGCCGCTCGAGCGTCTTGTAGGACCGCTGCTGGGCGACGAGCGAGACCGTGTTGCAGACCTCGCCGTAGTCGACGGTGTCCTCCACCATGTCGGTGACGGTCGCGTCGCAGTCGCCGACCTCCAGGCGGATGTCGAGGACCAGCCGCTGGCCGACCTCGCGCTCCGCGGCGCTGACGCCGTGGTGCGTGTAGAGCGACAGGCCACGGACCTCGATGGTCACCTCGGTCTGGTCGCCCCCGTCCTCGTCGAAGTCCGAGTCGTCGTCATCGACGTCGTCGGGCTCGAGGTCGTCCGGTTCCTGGTCAGGCGCCATCGCGGTGCAACGTAGCACTCGCGACCCGCAACGCCTGCCGCGCCTGGGCGACGTCGTGGACCCGGAACACGCGGGCCCCGCGCTCCAGCGCGAGGACGTTGGCGGCGATCGTCCCGGGCACGCGGTCGTGGGGGTCCGGGACGTCGGCGAGCTTGTGGATGAACGACTTGCGCGAGACCCCGATGACCACGCGGAAGCCGAGCGCGACGATCTCGTCGGCGCGGGCCAGCAGCTCGAGGTTGTGCTCGAGGGTCTTGCCGAAGCCGATGCCGGGATCGACGTCGATGCGCTCCTCCTTGACGCCCTCGCGGACCGCGAACTCGATGCGGTCGGTGAGGAACGCCTTGACGTCGTCGACGACGTCGGCGTAGCGCGGGTTGTCCTGCATCGTCCGCGGCTCGCCGAGCATGTGCATCAGGCAGCAGCGGGCGTTGCGGTCGGCGACGAGGCCGGCGAGGTCGGGCGCCTCGCGGAAGGCGGTTACGTCGTTGACGTAGCGGGCGCCGGCGTCCAAGGCGGCCTCGGCGACGGCGAGCTTGGTGGTGTCGATCGAGACGATCGCGCCGCTGCGGGCCAGGAGGCGGACGACCGGCTCGGTGCGGCGCAGCTCCTCGTCCTCGGGGACGGGCAGCGCGTGCGGGCGCGTGGACTCGCCGCCGACGTCGAGGATCGCCGCGCCGTCGTTGGCGAGCTGGAGGCCGTGGGTGACCGCGGCGTCGCGATCGAACCACTCGCCGCCGTCGGAGAACGAGTCCGGGGTGACGTTGACGACGCCCATGATCTCGAAGGGCTCCGGGGACATGGGGTGAGACGGTATCGGTGGGCGCGACGGCGTCAGCCGAGGTGTCCAGTTGGTGGACGGACGGCTCATCCGATCGGGGGATGGCGCCGAGAGGGCGTACATGGACAGTCCTGCTCACCGGAACGGCGCGGACGCGGCGGCCCAGGAGGCCCCGAGCGCCGCCGAGCGGGCTGAGCTGCGCTGGGGGCTGGAGCGGGTCCTGCTGCTGCACGACGGCGAGGACGCGGATGATCTCGCCCGGGCGTTGCAGCGCGCGCTGCGCCACCTGCCGGTGGTCATGCTCCACGACCGCCTGCTGCCCGGCGGGCTGCTGGCCGAGCACGTGGCGGTCGGGCCGGGCGGCGTGACCGTCGTGGCGGGCTGGAGCGCCGCGGATGCGCCCGCGCCCCTGCAGGTCGAGCGCCTGCGCGGGATCTTCGGCGCGCGGGCCGATCTGCTGCGCGACGGCGCGCTGGGCGACCGCACCGCGCTGGTCGCGCCGGTGCGCGAGCGGGTGGTGGCGGTGCGCGGCGTGATCGAGGAGATGGCGCCGGTCGAGGGGGCGCTGTGCTTCGCCCGCGACGGCGAGCCGGCCCCGCTGCGGCCCCTGCTGGTCGAGGGCATCATGGTCGCCGGGCCCAAGGCGGTGGCCAACCTCGCAGCCCGCGAGGGCGACCTGCACGACTACGAGCTCGCCGCGTTGGTCGACCTGCTCGACGCGGCGCTGCCGCCCGCGCTGTAGGCGAGCGTCCGGGCACCCCCGGGACCGTCGAGGGACGACT
>JAOPZD010000204.1 GCA_025964295.1 Conexibacter sp. | reverse complement strand
GGCGGCCGTCAAGTCGCTGACCTCGATCCTGGAGCCGGTGATGATCGTCGTCGTCGGGGGCATGGTCGGCTTCATCGTCATCTCGATGTACCTGCCGCTGTTCAAGGTGTACGACTCGATCAAGTAGGGCAGGGTTGTTCTCGCGTTCGTTCTCAAGTTCGTGTGCCAAGAACTCCCTGCATATGAGTGCCTTTTGGAGCCCGCCCCACAGCGGGCTTCACTGTTCTCGAGTTCGCCCCCATAGGCCCAGAAATTCTTGGTCCGAAGACGGCAGCTGAACTTGCCGGCTGACCGGGTCCACGCGGCCGCGGATTAGTGCAGACATAGGCTGCAGCGATCGTTCGGGCCGCAGCCCGTAGACGGTCGAAGCCGTGCCGGCGAGGTGTCAGCTGGCCTCTGGTAGAAGTGCCCTGTGAGCCAGCGCTACGTGAGTTCCGCCGAGAAGAAGCGTCTCAAGGAGCAGGAGTTACGTCTTGGAGCGCTCGGGCCGAAGGGCACCTTGAACGCGGATAAGGCTCCGGCTGCCCGACCCGGGCGCCGAGCGCCGAACCTCCCTGCGACTTCCAAGCAGACTTACGTCGCGATGAAGAGCGCTCGGATGCTGCACACGTCCGACTGTCATCACGCCGGGCTCGGCAACCATCAGCTAGCGAGCCGGGACCAGCTGGCAACCCTTCCGGGCTGTCAGGATTGCGCCTGATCAGCGCCTACTGCCGTACGCGGCTCGGCTCGCCGAAAGGGACGCTCGGCTGGGCCGGGAGATGCCGGCTCGAAAAGGCGTGCCCCGCGCATGACTGGTCAGGCCGTCGTCGTTACCAGGTTGCGGCGAGGCGCAGCTCGCTTGAGCCATTGTTCCAGTCGACCGTCGACGTGTGTGGGATGGAAGCAACTAAGAACGGTGCCGACCCCCACCGCGTCGTCGCTGACGGGGCGACCGCGATCCCCGGCTTTGATCGGGAGGCGCCCCGGGTGGGGCGGATCATCAGAACGGGAAGTCACACGGTCTCCGACGGTCGCCATGCTCCGGTGTGGTCGCCGTCGACGCTGCGGGTCGCGCCGCAGTCGTGGCAGAGCTCCCACCCGACCCAGGCCGCCACGACCCCTGGGGTCTGCACGAACTGGAAGCGGCGATGGCGGCACGGTTCGTGCGCCTGGACGTCTCTGCGGCACCGGGCATCGGCGGCGGCTCGCTCGTACCCAGGTTCGGCAGCGTCGTCGTCGAGCTCATCTGGTGGGTGCGGGGTATCGGGCATGAGAGCGTCTGGCGCGATCAGGCTCGTGCAGCGTGCCGACGTCAACAGCCGGGCGGCTCGCTCGTGGTTGCCGTTGCGTACCTCTTCGCGTGCGCTGCGCACCAGGCGCCGCAACTCGCCCCAGACGAAGACGCCGCGCGCCTCCGTGAGTCCCGACTCCCACGCCTCGTCGGAGACCCAGACGACCATGGGCCGGCCCGCTGGGCTTCCTGTCTGCCGCCACGGGTCGCCGGCGTCCGGTCGGCTGGCTCCGCAGCGGCGACAGAACTCAGCACCAGGGCGAGCCGCCGCGCTTGCTCCGGTATGCCACGTGGTGTCGGGGTGCTGGCACGGCGGTGCTCCGGCGGCCTGTCGCCCGTGTTCGGCACGGCCGAGCAGGGCGCGGTAGCCGCAGTCGCAGGGCAGCTCCCGGCTGAGCATGGGACACCCGAGGAGGTGGTCGGCGTAGCCGTCGACGAGTTCGTCGATGATCTCGACGAACTCCTGGACCGTTGGCTGGCCGCTCACGCTGCGACCTCCGGGGCACCGACGGCTGATGAGGACGGCGGGGTCCTGCCGGTTGCGGGCAGCCCGAAGCGGCCGGGGATTCCGCGAAGGCAGCGCTCGGAGTAGACCTGCTGGGCCACGAAGCTGAGCGCGGCGACCTCCAGCAGCGCGTTGAGAGTGCGCTCGTCGTTGTGGCGGGTGCGATCCGGGCCGCTCGTGCACAGTCGCCGAGCCGTCTTCAGCCGGGCGTTGTAGCACTCCGACATCGAGCGGCGGGCCATGATCGCCAGGCGCTTGCCGTACAGGTCAGGGCGGCCCTCCGGGTAGTGCGGCAGGCCGCCGAGCAGCTTCCAGTTGGCTGACATGGAGACGCTGGGGCGACCGTGCTCAGGGCATTCGGCCCGCACGCGGTGCTTGTCGGGTTCGTTCTCCTTGCCGGGGAACAGGTTCAGTAGCTCCCCGGTTACCGGGTCAGGCACCACCTTGCCGTCGACCTTGTAGCGGCGCGGGTAGAGGTTCTGCTCGCGGAGCTCCATCGGCTTGCGGCACTTGCCGCAGTACAGGCGACCCTTAGAGTCGGTGCCCCAGACGCTGCCGTTCTTCGAGGTGCCCTCCGGGAACTGCTGGTCGCCGCGCTCGTCGTGCAGCGCAAAGCAGCCCTGGACCCCGTAGCCGGCGGTGAGCAGCCGGTAGGAGGCGGCGTAGTCAAAACCCGAGTCGCCGGCAACGATCTGCAGGGGGATGGAGGGGTAGAGGCGGAAGAGGTCGCTCATCAACGGCACGAGGGCGAAGTGCTCGTTGATGGTCTGCGCGTGGCGGACGGTCGGCAGGCCCGTGACGAGCTCGCACAGCGGCAGCTCGTAGTCGCCACGCCACTTCTTCTTGAACGCGTTGACGGTGACCTTGTCGCCGGACTTCAGCTCCTTCTTGCCGCCAGGGCCCGCGCTGTCCTCGCCCCAGGCACGGAAGCGAGCGTTAGGGACGCGGTCGCGCAGCGCCTGCTCTCGGGGATCGTCCTTGTCGTAGCCGCGCTGCGGGATCCACAACGGGTGGTCGGTGCCGTCGATGGACAGGACCTCGCCGATGGGCGCGTTGGGGAAGTAGCCGGCAAGTTCCTGCAGCAGGTCGATGCGGCACTGGGCGACGAGCGGCAGCAGCGTGTTCGCGACAAGCGGCAGCTGCCGGGCGATGGTCGGGTAGCTCTTCATCTCAAGCTCCGCGGCCGTGACGCCCATGCCGGGCAGATGGGGAACCGCACGGCCGTGGCGCATCCGCTCCAGAGACTCGAAGAGGATCCGCAGCTGCGGGCGGTTGAAGAGGCGGTGGTACGCCTCCTCAAGGTCGCCGGCCTCCGTCCAGCCGAAGACGATGAGCGTCGCCTTGGCGGAGCCGAAGTTGCTGGCCGGGCCCGACCGGCCGCGGGGCGGGTCCGGCCACTCGCACCACAGCTGCTGCAGGCGCGGCATCTCGAGCACGAGGCGTAGATCCTCCATCTCGTCATCGAGCTCAGGGGCGGCGCAGACGGGGCTGTAGCGCTCAAGATGCTTGAGGAAGGAGTCCTGGATCCGCTGCTGCAAGGTCAGCGCTGCCGTCTTCCCGGAGGCGTGCCGGCGGCGCGAGACCTCGGCAAGAACGAACTCCAGCGCCTCGCGGTGGGCTGGGTCGTCGAGATCGGCGGCGACCCCGCCGAGCAGTCGCTCGGCCCACACCTGGACCTGGCGGTCGTAGGCGAGCGGGTCTTTGCGGAGCTTCGCTTCGAAGGGCTTCGGCCTGCGGCTGCGCATCAGAACCCACCGCCGACGGCGCCATCGTCGTCCGTGGTCGGGGGCTGCGGGATGTTCGTGTTCATGCGGGACATGGAGTGGAGGTCGTTGTCGGAAGGAAGCTTCCGACACCATCCGGACGGAACAAAAGCGAACACACGTTCGCCCTGCACGTGCGGCAAATCGACAACAACCGACACCGACTCGCCGACGTCGTCGGACCAGACCAAGCCGCCGAGGGTGACGGCCAGGAGGCGGGCGACACCGAAATCTGCGAGGTGCCGGCCGAAGCCCAGTGGCCGCCACGGCCCGTCCTGGGCATGCAGGCTCGGCACGACGAAAGCTGCTTTCCACGCTTCCCTGCCGACGGCTGCGGGAATGGGCGCGTACTCCGCGAGTGCCACGCGGAACAGCACGGGCTGGTGAATCTCCATCGGGAGCTGGCTTGAGGCCCGCGCTACCGCGTGCGAAGGGCGAAGGACCGGCTCTCCGAAGATGCTGGCCCGGAAGTAGTCCGGGGTGCTGTCGTCGTCGGGGTGGAAGAGCGCCCTGGAGGTGGTAGCGACGGCGGCCGCGATCTCCAGGATGTCGGGGTGGCCGTCCGGGTCGGCGGTGAGCCGCGGCAGGAGTTCGTTGAACTCGGCGGCGGCGGGGGAAAGGTCAGGAGTCATGTCCTGACTAGATCCGGGACGAGCTTCGGTGGAAGGGCTCGGACGCTTCGTTCCGAGAACTCGGAACGAAGCGTCCGATGTGGTTAGGTTGGCGTTATCGCCGACTTGCGCCACCCCAGCATGCTCGCGCTTCTACGCGAGCAAAAAGGTTTCTCGCCTGAGCAGCTGGCCGTGCTGGTTGGGACCTCGCGGCGCACCATCGGGAAGATCGAAAAGCGACGCCAGCCTGGTGAGCCCGCCTACCGTGTGGATCTTCGGGTGATGCGCAACTGCGCAGTCGTCCTTGGCGTGACCCTCGATGATCTCGTCGACGGGGACTGGGAGTGGACGTCGTTCCGGGCCGATGCCGCCAAACCGCCAGGCGCGTCGCGCGTCGCAAAGGTTCGTGACATGAAGCTCGCCCGCAAGAAGCACTGAACACCATCGCTGAGCCCGTGACCAGCCGAACGGGGAGCCGCTGTTGCGGTCCGTGTCAGGTATCAACAGGATGATGCGACCTCCGCCTCGGCGGATCGGACGTGAGAACAGCGTCGAGTGCGTCACGTGTGACGCACCGTGGAAGGCATGAGATGGCAGATCAAGACGACGCCGACCGGCGAACGGACGGCGCAATGAGCGCCGACGTCCGAAATCACGCGAACCTCATCTGGGGCGTAGCCGAGCTTCTCCGCGGCGACTACAAGCAGGCTGATTACGGCAAGGTCATCTTGCCGCTGGTCGTCATGCGCCGCCTCGACCAGATGATGGAGCCGACCCGCGACGCGGTGATCGAGCAGGCGGCGAAGCTGGAGGCCGCCGGCGTGGAGAACCTCGAGCTGGCGCTTCGTGCGGCCGCCGGCCAAGACTTCTTCAACCGCCACCGCCTGCGCTTCCATCAGCTACTGGACGACCCGGGCAACATCGCCGATCTCCTCCGTGCCTACATCGACGGCTACTCAGCCCTCACCAGGCAGGCCATCGACAAGTTCGAGTTCGACACGCACATCGACCGGCTGAAGAACGCCAACCTGCTCTACAAGGTCATCGGGCGCATCTGTGAGGTCGACCTGCACCCGGACCGGGTCTCGAACGCGGACATGGGCGCGATCTTCGAGGAGCTCATCCGGCGCTTCTCCGAGGCCTCCAACGAGACGGCCGGCGAGCACTACACCCCGCGAGAGGTCGTGCGGCTGATGGTCAACCTGCTGCTCGACGGCGACGAGGACGTTCTCCGTCAGCCCGGCGTCCGCCGGCAGGTCTTCGACTGCGCCTGCGGAACCGGCGGGATGCTGTCGGAGACGGAGGAGCAGATCCACCGATACAACCCGAGCGCTGAGGTCCTCCTCTACGGCCAGGAGCTCAACCCCGAGTCCTACGCCATCTGCCTGGCCGACATGCTCATCAAGGGCCAGAACGCCACCCATATCGTTCACGGCAACTCACTGTCGGAGGACGGTCACCGCGGGGAACGCTTCCACTACGCCATCGCCAACCCGCCCTTCGGCGTGGACTGGTCCAAGGTTGAGGAGACCGTCCGCGAGGAACACGAGACTCACGGCTTTGACGGCCGCTTTGGTCCTGGACTGCCGCGCAAGTCAGACGGTCAGCTGCTCTTCCTGCTTCACCTGATCTCCAAGATGCGCGAGCCCGAGAAAGGCGGCGGCCGCGTCGCCATCGTCCACAACGGCTCGCCGCTCTTCACCGGCGCGGCCAGTTCTGGCGAATCGGAGATCCGCCGCTACGTGCTCGAGAACGACCTGCTCGAAGCAGTCGTGGCACTCCCCGAGCAGCTCTTCTACAACACCGGCATCGCCTCCTACGTGTGGCTGCTGTCCAACCGTAAGAGTCCCGAACGACAAGGCGTCGTGCAGCTCATCGACGCTCGCGGGCAGTGGACGAAGATGCGTAAGAGCCTCGGCGAGAAGCGCCGCATGCTCAACGACGACCACATTTCCTCGATCACACGCCTGCACGGCGCCCTTGAAGAAGGCGATCTCGTCAAGCTCGTCCCAGTTGAGCACTTCGGCTACCGCACCATTACCGTCGACCGACCGCTCCGCGCGCGTTGGGAGATCGGTGCGGGCACTTGGTCTGGACTGGCCGAAGATAAAACACTTGCCAAGCTTGACGACGCGGCGCGTGCGACTGCCATCACCGGGCTTGAGGTACTTCCCGCGCAAACCTTCGAGTCAGAGCATGCGTGTCGGTTGTTGCTCAAGGGGACGCTCGTTGCGGCTGGCATCGCTAAGCCGGGCGCGCCGCTGCTCAAGGCGCTCGCGGCCCGCTGCATGGTCCGTGATCCGGATGCCGAGACGACCCTAGATGCCAAGGGGAAGGTCGTGGCCGACACGGGGCTACGCGACACCGAAAACGTCCCGCTCACCGAGGACGTCGACGACTACCTTGCCCGCGAGGTGCACCCGCATGTACCCGACGCCTGGGTCGCTGACCCAGTTGGCAAGGTTGGCTACGAGATCCCGTTCACCCGAGTCTTCTACAGCTACACGCCGCCGCGACCCAGCGAAGAGATCAAGACCGAACTGCGGCAACGCGAGGCGCGGATCCGCCAGCTGCTTGAAGAGGTGCTCGTGTGACGTGGGATACGCTTTTCGCAGCTCGCAGGTCCACGCATCTGCCCTGGCCAGCGCAGCTCCCACCCGGCTGGGAGGTTGCTCCCATCAAGCGGTGCTGCTCAATGCGCAGCGGTGAAGGAATCACGGCCGAGGAGCTCACCGACTCTGGCGAGTTCCCGGTTTACGGGGGGAATGGTCTCCGAGGACGTTGCGGCGATTGGACGCATGACGGGACCTTTGTGCTCATCGGCCGGCAAGGTGCGTTGTGCGGCAACGTCCATTTGGTCCGAGGAAGATTCTGGGCGTCAGAGCACGCTGTCGTAGCGGCTCCCGCGAGCGGGACGGATCCTCGTTGGCTTGCGCATTTGTTCGCGGCAATGGACCTCGGGCAGTACTCGGTCGCTGCTGCCCAGCCCGGGCTGGCCGTCGACGGAATCTTGAACCTCCGGAACCCGTACCACCGCTCAAGGAGCAGGTACGCATTGCGGACTTCCTCGACCGTGAGTGCGCGCGGATTGATGAACTAACGCACGAACTCGAAGAAGCACGGGATGCGGTAGCCCGCACAGTTGCCGCGATGTTCGATGCCATGACGCTGGCCGAATCTCGCTGCCGCCTTCGTTTCGCGTTGCTCGGGATTGAGCAAGGCTGGAGCCCAGTGTGCGACGACCGGAATGTCGGCTCTGGCGAATGGGGTGTCCTCAAGCTCGGGTGCGTGAATGGCGGAAGATTCCGCGATGAACACAAAGCGCTGTCCGCGGACTTGAGTCCGCGACCCGAACTTGAGGTGCGTGTAGGTGACGTCCTCATGTCGCGAGCCAATACCCGCGACCTCGTCGGTAGCTGCGCGGTGGTGCGTCAGGTTGGTCCCAAACTCATGCTGTCCGACTTGCTCTACCGGCTGAAGATCAACACGGGCTCCTGGGATGCGGAGTACGTCGCACTTGCACTTGGATCTCAGCGCGTCCGCGAAGAGATCAAGGCCTCCGCCGCTGGCTCCTCGAGCTCAATGCCCAAGTTGAATCACGGACTGGTCAAGGACCTGACCCTTCCTCACATTGCCCTCGATGAGCAACGTCACCTAGTTGCACGGATCGCTGATGAGCGACGAGTTCCCGATCAGCTCGTCACTGAATATCGCGACCTCGGCAACGTGCTGATGAGTTATCGGGAAGCGCTGGTCGCTGAGGCTGTCACTGGCCAGCTCAACCTCGCGAAGGTCGAT
>JAOPZD010000197.1 GCA_025964295.1 Conexibacter sp. | reverse complement strand
GTGATGAACTCGACCGTCCCGGCGCCCACGTAGCCGCAGTCCTGCGCCAGCGCGACCGCCGCCTCGCCCATGCGGGCGCGCATCGCCGGTGAGACGACCGGCGACGGCGCCTCCTCGACGACCTTCTGGTGGCGGCGCTGGAGCGAGCACTCGCGCTCGCCCAGGTGCACGCAGGTGCCGTGCTGGTCGGCGAGGACCTGGACCTCGATGTGGCGCGGGCGCTCGAGGTAGCGCTCGATCAGCACCCGGTCGTCCCCGAAGGCGGCCTGCGCCTCGCGCTTGGCGGCCGCCGTGGCCGCCTCGAGCTCGCCCGCCGAGCGCACGACGCGCATGCCCTTGCCGCCGCCGCCGGCGACGGCCTTGACGACGACGGGATACCCACCTTCGTCACCGGCCGGGACGACGGGCACCCCGGCGGCCGCGGCGGCCTCCTTGGCGGCGCCCTTGTCGCCCATCAGCTCGATGGCGCTCGCGGGCGGGCCGATCCAGATCAGGCCGGCGCCGGCGACGGCGCGGGCGAACGCCGCGTTCTCGCTGAGGAAGCCGTAGCCGGGGTGCACCGACCGCGCTCCGGTCGCCGCGGCGGCGCGCAGCAGCTCTGCGGGGTCCAGGTAGGAGGCGATGGCGACCGTCGTGTCGCAGGCATCCGCGTGCGCCGCGCCGGCGTCGGCCTCGGTGACCACGCCCACGGTGGACAGCCCGAGCGCGTGCGCGGTGCGGGCGACGCGGATCGCGATCTCGCCGCGGTTGGCGATGAGGATCGGGCTCAGCTCATGCATGCCAGATCACCGGCCCTGCGGTGAGGGTGTGCGAGCCCAGCGGGCGTCCGAGGACGTCCCGTGCCGCGCGTGCCGCGTCCAGCATGCGGTCGAGGTCGATCCCCGTCTCGATGCCCATCTCGTGCAGCATCGAGACCAGATCCTCGGTGGCGATGTTGCCCGTGGCGCCGGCGGGGACCGGGCAGCCGCCCAGCTCCCCGAAGCTCGACTCGAACGATGTGCAGCCCGCCTCCAGCGCCGCGAGCACGTTGGCCAGCCCCTGGCCGCGCGTGTTGTGGAAGTGCGCGGTCAGCTCGACGTCGGGGGCGAACTCGGCGCGGGCGTCGGCGAAGAACGCGCGCACCTGCCGCGGGTTGGCCATGCCGGTCGTGTCGCCGAAGCCGACCTCCGACGCGCCCGCCGCGATCAGCCGCTCCGCGATCGCGAAGACGCGCTCGGGCGGCACGTGGCCCTCGTAGGGGCAGCCGAAGCTCACGCTGATGACGCCCTCGGCGCGCAGCCCCTCGCCGACCGCCCGGCCGATCACCCGCTCCAGCCCGCTCAGCGACTCCTCGATCGAGCGGTTGACGTTGGCCTGGTTGTGGGACTCCGACGCGCTCAGGAACCCGTTGATCTCGCTGAACCGCGCGCGATGGGCCAGCGCGTTGTCGAGGCCTCGCTCGTTGGGGATCAGGACCGTGACCGCGACGTCCTCGGGCACGTCCATCCGTGCCAGCACCTCGGGGCCGTCGGCGAGCTGCGGGATGACGTCGGGGCGCACGAACGACGTGACCTCCAGGCGCTTGACGCCCGTGCGCCCGAGCGCGTCGACCAGGCGGACCTTGTCGTCGGTCGCGATGATCTCCGGCTCGTTCTGGAAGCCGTCACGCGGGCCGACCTCGCGGATGCGGACATGCGTCGGCAGCGACATGGCGTCCTAGGCGCCCAGCGCGCGGGCGATGACCATCTGCTGGACCTCGTCGGTGCCCTCGCCGATGGTCAGGATCTTCGCGTCGCGGTAGAAGCGGCACACCGGGTACTCCTCGATGTAGCCGTAGCCGCCGTGGATCTGGACGGCCTCCTCGCTGGCGCGCACCGCCAGCCGGCCGGTCTTGAGCTTGGCCTGCGCGGCGGTCAGCGTGAAGTTGCGGCCCTCGTCCTTGAGCCACGCGGCCTTGTAGGTCAGCAGCCGCGCCGCCTCGATCTCGGTCGCGATGTCGGCCAGCTTGGCCTGGATGGCCTGGAACTTGCTGATCGACTGACCGAAGGCCTTGCGCTGCTTGGCGTAGGCCAGCGCCTCGTCCAGCGCGCCCTGGGCCAGGCCGACGCCCATCGCCGCGACCCCGATGCGGCCGAGGTCCAGGATGTGGAGGAACTGCTTGAACCCCGCACCCCGCGGGCCGAGCAGGTTCTCCTCCGGAACCCGCGCCGCGTCGAAGCTCAGCGGCCGCGTGTCGGACGCGTTCCACCCCATCTTGCGATACGGCGTGCCCTGCTCGTAGCCGGGCGTGCCGTTCTCGACGATGATGTTGGAGATCTCGTTCTCGTCGGTGCGGGCCGTGATCGCGACGTGGCCGGAGATGTCGGTCCCGGCGTTGGTGATGAACTGCTTGGCGCCGTCGACGACCCACTCGCCCGCGGCGCTGTCGAGCGTCGCGCGCGTCTTGACGTTGCCCGCGTCGGATCCGGCCTCCGGCTCGGTCAGCCCGAACGCGCCGAGCCGGCGCCCCGCGCAGAGGTCGGGCAGCAGCCGCTGCTTCTGGTCCTCGGAGCCGAACAGGTAGACCGGCTGCGTGCCCAGCGAGGTGTGCGCGCACATCGTGATCGCCACCGACGAGTCGATCCGCGTCAGCTCCTCGACGGCGATCGCGTACTGCAGCGACGTCCCCCCGGCACCCCCGACCTCCTCGGGGAACGGGATGCCCATCCAGCCCAAGTCCCCCATCTTGGAGACCAAGTCGTAGGGGAACGCCTTGGTCCGGTCCAGCTCCTCGGCGACCGGCGCCACCTCGCCGGTGGCGAAGTCGCGGACGGTGCGCTGCAGCAGCTGGGTGTCGTCGTCGAGGTCGAACAGCATGGTCGGGACCCTACGTCAGGCCGCCCGTGCGGCGGTCCGCTCGGCCAGCGCGACGAGCGTGCGGACCATGACGCCGGTGCCGCCCTTGGCCGCGTAGGGGCGCCCGCCGTCCCACGCGGTGCCGCAGATGTCCAGGTGCGCCCAGGGCACGCCGGCGGTGAAGCTGTGCAGGAACTCCGCGGCGGTGCAGGAGGCGCCGGTGCGCGGCGGCGACTGGTTGGCGAGGTCGGCGGTGGAGCCCTTGACCAGCTCGGCGAAGCGCTCGTGCAAAGGCATGCGCCAGATCAGCTCGCCGGCGTCGGCGGCGGCGCCCGCGATGTCGGCGGCCCACGCCTCGTCGTCGGCCCAGAAGCCCGAGTAGAGGCGGCCCAGCGTGCTCATGATCGCGCCGGTCAGCGTCGCGAGGTCGATGAGCCGCTCGGCGCCCTGGCCGATCGCGTGGTGCAGGCAGTCGGCCAGGACCAGGCGGCCCTCGGCGTCGGTGTTGTCGACCTGGACGGTCAGCCCGGCGGCGGTGGTGAACACGTCGCCGGGCTTCATCGCGCGCGGGCCGAGGAGGTTCTCGGTGGCGCCGACGACGCCGATCACCCGCACCGGGAGCTCGAGCGCGGCGATCGCGCCGATCGCCTCGATGACGGCCGCGGCGCCGGTCATGTCGTACTTCATGTCCGCCATGGACCCGGCGGGCTTGATCGAGATCCCGCCGGAGTCGAAGGTCACGCCCTTGCCGACGAGGCCGAGGACGGGGGAGCCCTCGGCCACGGTCGGCGGCTCGTAGCGGAGGGTGATCAGCGCGGGCTCCTCGTCGGTGCCCTGGGCGACGGCGGCGAACGCGCCCATGCCGAGCGCCTCGATCTCCTTGCGGTGCCCGACGTCGACGGTCAGCGTCTGCGAGTGCGCCTCGGCGATCGCGCGCGCCCGGCCGCCCAGGCGCGTCGGCGTCAGGTGGTTGGCCGGCGTGTTCTGCAGGTCGCGGGCGGCGTTGACCGCCTCGGTGACCACGACGGCGCGCGCGACCGCGGCGGCCTGGTCGGCGTGGTCGCTGACGATCAGCTCGGCGATGCCGTCCTCGTCGTCGCCGTTGCCCGCCCCGCGCGTCTTGAACGCCGAGAACCGGTAGGCCGCCATCAGCGTCCCCTCGACGACCGCCCGCGCCGGCTCGTGCTCGCGCGCCTTGTGCGGCAGCTCCCAGCAGACGACCTTCGCGCCCAGGTCCCGCGCGCGCCCGTGCGCGACCGCCGCCGCGACCCGGACCGCCTCGGCGTCCAGCCCCTCCCGCGCGCCCAGCCCGACCAGGATCCAGCGCTTGCCCGCCGCATGCGCGACGGCGACATGCCGCGCCTTCGCCTTGGCCTCGCCGGACTCCACGAGCGCCGCCAGCGCGCCGTCCTCCACGTCATGCGGAACGCCCTCGCCCTCGATCAGGCCGACGACGACGGTGTCGGCCGCGGTCGACGCCGCGGCCTCGGTGGTGGCGGTCACGCGCATAGGCGCGGACGCTACTCGTTACCGTTCCGGTCCCATCTGTCCTGACCGACACTGAGAGACCGCGAGAACCTGATGCCCAAGACCGTCATCCTCGGCGCCGCGCGCACCCCGATCGGGAAGCTCGGCGGCGGCCTGTCCTCCGTCGACGCCACCGAGCTCGGCGCGACCGCCATCACCGCCGCGCTGGAGCGCGCCGCCGTCGATCCCGAGCAGGTCGACCACGTCGTCATGGGCCAGGTCATCCAGGCCGGACAGGGCCAGGTGCCCTCGCGCCAGGCCCAGATCAAGGCCGGGATCCCGAAGGGCGTCTCCTCGGAGACCATCAACAAGGTCTGCGCGAGCGGCCTGCGCGCGACGGTGATCCTCGACCAGGCGATCCGCGCCGGCGACGTCGAGGTCGGCGTCGGCGGCGGCATGGAGTCCATGTCCGGCGCGCCGTACCTGCTGCCCCAGGCGCGCTTCGGCTACCGCATGGGCGACGCCAAGGCGCTGGACTCGATGGTCCACGACGGCCTCACCAACCCGTTCAGCGGCAAGCAGATGTTCGTCGAGGCGACCGAGGTCGGCGATGAGCTCGAGCTCACGCGCCCCGACCTCGACCGCTGGGCGCTGCGCTCGCACGAGCTGGCGCTGGAGGCGATCGACTCCGGCCGGATGGCCGACGAGATCGTCCCGGTCACCATCAAGGGACGCAAGGGCGACACCGTCGTCGAGGTCGACGAGGGCCCGCGGCGCGGCTCCACGCTGGAGGCCCTCAGCAAGCTGCCGGGCCTCACCGCCAAGGAGGGCTCGCACACCGCCGGCAACTCGCCGGGCGTCAACGACGGCGGCGGCGCGCTGGTCGTCGCCTCCGACGAGTGGGCCGCCGCCAACGGCAAGCAGGCGCTGGCCGAGATCGTCGGCCACGCGCAGTTCGCCAACGACTTCGCCGACCTCGCCACGACGCCGGCCGGCGCCGCGCGCAAGGCGCTGGACAAGGCGGGCCTGCAGCCGGGGGACATCGACCTGTGGGAGATCAACGAGGCCTTCGCGTCGGTGACCCTGCAGTCGATCCGCGAGCTGGGCATCGAGGAGGACCGCGTCAACGTCAACGGCGGCGCGGTCGCGCTCGGCCACCCGATCGGCGCGTCGGGTGCCCGCATCCTCGGCGTGCTCGTCCACGAGCTGCGCCGCCGCGGCGGCGGCCTGGGCGTCGCGGCGATCTGCTCGGGCGGCGGGCAGGGCGACGCGGTCATCCTGCGCGTCA
>JAOPZD010000139.1 GCA_025964295.1 Conexibacter sp. | reverse complement strand
CGCGCGACCTCGGCCAGCACCGCTTCGTCGCGGGCGAGCTCGGCGAGCGGGACCTCCTGGCGTGCCGCGAAGGCGGCGACGCCCTCCTCGTCGAGCACGACGAGCGCGGTGAGGTAGGAGCGGCGGTCGCCGATCGCGGCGACGTGCCCGATGATCGGCGTCTGCGACTTGAGGCGGTTCTCGACCATCGCCGGCGGGATGTTCTTGCCGGCCGCGTTGATGATGATCTCCTTCTTGCGGTCGACGATCTTGACGTAGCCGTCCTCGTCGATCTGCGCGATGTCGCCGGTGTGCAGCCAACCGTCGGCGTCGATCGTCTCCGCGGTCTTGTCGGGCAGGCCGCGGTAGCCGAGCATGACCAGGCCGCCGCGGATCAGCAGCTCGCCGTCCTCGGCCGTCTTGAGCTCGCAGCCGGGCGTCGCCGGGCCGACGGTCCCGATCTTGATGGCGTCGGGCGGGTTGACCGCGCCGCCGCCGCAGGTCTCGCTCATGCCCCACAGCTCGGCCAGCGGCAGGCCGATGGCGTGGAAGAACTCCAGGACCTCGACCGGCGTCGGCGCGGCGCCGACGTTGATCGCCACGACCTGGTCGAGGCCGAGCATCGTCCGCAGCCCCGCGAACATCTCGGCGTCGGCGGTGGCGACCGCGGCCGCCAGCTCCTCGGGCACGGGCTCGCCCGCCTGCTCCAGCGCGACCTTCTGACGCGCCGCGCCCAGCGCCGCCTGGGCCTTCTCGCGCTGCTCCTCGGGCTGGGAGGCGACCATCGCCTCCAGGCCCGCCTTGAGCTTCTCCCAGATCCGCGGGACCGCGAAGAACCAGTGCGGCCGGACCTCGGGCAGGAACGCGATGATCTCGCGCGGGTTGGGACAGCAGGTGACCTGGAAGCCGAAGACGATCGGCAGGTAGTGGTGCGCGGCGCGCTCGGCGATGTGCGCGTTGGGCAGCCACGAGATGACCCGCGCGCCCTCCGGGAACTCGACGATCTCCTCGATACCGCTGACCGCCGCCAGCAGGTTGCGGTGGGCCAGCTCGACGCCCTTGGGCGGGCCGGTCGTGCCCGAGGTGTAGATCAGCGTCAGGACGTCGTCGGGCGCGAGCGCCGCGACCGAGGCGTCGACGTCGAAGTCGCCGGGCGCGACGTCGGCCAGCGCCGTCGTGCCCTCCGGCGCGTCGCCGTCGACGACGATGACGTGCTCGAGGTCGGGTAGCGACTTGCGCGCCTCGAGCACGTTGTCGAGGAACTGCTGCTCGGTGATGAGGATCCTCGCGCCCGCGTCGGAGACCACGTACTCGATCTGGTTGGGCGCGTAGGTCATGTAGATGGAGAACGGCGTCGCCCCCACCATGATCGCCGCGAGGTCGGCGAGGTGGAACTCGGGCCGGTTGCCGAGCATCAGCGCGATCGTGTCGCCCTTGCGCAGGCCCAGGCCGTGCAGGCCGCCGGCCAGGGCGTCGACGCGCTCGCGCAGCTCGCCCCACGTCCACGACACCTCGTCGCCCTTGGTGCGGATCGCGACGTCGCCGGCGCGCTGCGCGGACGTGATCCGGAACGCCTCGGCGATCGTCGCCGCGTCGACCCCGCGCTTCGGTGCGGTGCTGCTCTCCACTTCGGACCCCTCTCCCGGGTTACTTCACCCCGAAGCCATCGCCCCGGAGCCGATCGATGTCGTTGGTCAGACCCACCACGAAGAGCAAGATCACCAACACGAAGCCCACGTAGCTGGCCTGCTCCATGACCCGGAACGGGATCGGGCGCCCACGCACCTTCTCTGCCAGCGCCCAGAAGATATGCCCCCCGTCCAGCGGAAGGAAGGGGAACAGGTTGACGATCGCCAGCGACAGCGAGATCAGCGCCAGGATCTGGAGCGCCAGGACGATGTCGTCCTGCTGGAAGGACTGGCGCGTCGTCTCGTAGGAGCCGACGACGCCGGAGACGTTCTTGCGCGCCTGGCTGTCGTAGAAGATCCGGGTGATCGCGCTGACGGTGGCCTTGCTGACGCGCCACATGCCGGTGACCGACTCACTCGCCGCCTTGTCGACCGGCAGCGTCTGGTAGCGGAAGCCGAAGGTGAAGCCCAGCAGCATCCGGCCGGCCGTCTTGTCATAGCGCGGGCTGATCTTCAGGGTGACCGGCGCGCCGCCGCGCAGCACGGTGACGGTCGCCGGCGTGGCGGCGACGCACTTGTCGACCTTGGCCCCGCCCGCGCACCCGTGCTTGGCGATCTGCGCGCGCAGGCGCGTCGTGTCGCCGCGGACGCCGTCGACCGACACGAGCGTGTCGCCGGGCAGCAGCTTGCCGGCGGCCGCGGCGGTCTTCTGGACGCCGTCGACCTTCGACGTGGACTCGGCCTGGCCCTTGAACGCGAACAGCCCGAAGAGGATCACGAAGGCCACCAGGATGTTCATCGCCGGCCCGGCGCCGATGACGACCAGGCGCTTCCACACCGGCTGGCGGTAGTAGGCGCGGTGGGCGTGCTCCGGCGGGATCTCCTCCGCCGGGTTCATCCCGGTGATCTTCACGTAGCCGCCGAGCGGGATCGCGCCGATGCCGTACTCGGTCTCGCCGCGCTTGACGGTCCACAGCAGCGGCGGGAAGAACAGCGCGAAGCGCTCGACGCGCATGCCGACCGCCTTGGCGGCGGCGAAGTGGCCGAGCTCGTGCAGGATGATCAGCAGCGCGAAGCCGACGAAGGCGAGGATCCAGCTCATCAGGCGCGCGCCCCGATCTGCTCGGACGCCAGCTCGCGGGCGCCGCGGTCGGCCTCGAAGAGCGACTCGAACGCGCGGACCGGCCCGCCGGGCATCGCCTGCAGCGTCGCGTCGATCACCTCGGCGATGCCGGTGAACGACAGGCGGCCGTTGAGGAACGCGTGGACGGCGACCTCGTTGGCGGCGTTGAGCACGCACGGCGCGGTGCCGCCCGCGCGCGCGGCCTGCAGGCACAGGTCCAGGCACGGGAAGGCGTCGCGGTCGACCTCCTCGAAGGTCAGCGAGCCGAGCTCGGCGAGGTTCAGGCGCTTGGTGGGCAGGTCCATGATGTCGGGGTGGTGCAAGGCGTAGGCGATCGCGATCCGCATGTCGGGCAGCCCGAGGTGCGCGAGCTGCGCGCCGTCGGCGGTCTCGACCAGCGCGTGGACGATCGACTGCGGGTGGACGACGACGTCGATGCGGTCATAGCCCAGGCCGAAGAGGTGGTGGGCCTCGATGACCTCGAGGCCCTTGTTCATCAACGTGGCCGAGTCGATGGTGATCTTGCCGCCCATCGACCACGTCGGGTGGTTGAGCGCCTCGGCGACGGTGACGTCAGCCAGCTCGGCGCGCGCGCGGCCGCGGAAGGGCCCGCCGGACGCGGTGATCGTCATGCGCTCCAGCGCCCCGGGCGGCACGCCGTGCAGCAGGTGGTGCAGCGCCGCGTGCTCGGAGTCGACCGGCAGCAGCCGCGCGCCCGTGGCCTCGGCCAGCTGGGTGACGAGCTCGCCGCCGACGACCAGCGACTCCTTGTTGGCCAGCGCGAGGTCGATGCCCTCCCCCAGCGCCGTCACCGTGGGCCCCAGGCCGGCTGAGCCGACCAGCGCGTTGAGGACGAGGTCGGCGCCGGACTCCAGCACGAGCTGCACGAGGCCCTCCGGGCCGGTGAGGACCTCGCCGTCGGTCCACGCCTCGGCGGCGCGGGCGCCGGCGTCGGGATCGGCGAGCGCGATCCGCGCCACGCCGTGGCGGCGGGCCTGTTCGACGAGGGGCTCCCAGGAGCGTGCGGCGCTGAGCCCGACGACCTCGAGGTCAGGGGACCGGGAGACCACGTCGAGCGCCTGGGTGCCGATCGACCCGGTGGACCCGAGCACGAGGAGACGGCGGGGCATGTGCCCGAGAGGGTAGCCGCGCCTACCTCAACACCGGCTCAAGGTTCGCGCCGCCCCGGGAGCACCCCGGCGCCGGCCCGCTCACAGCTTGGCCGCCTCGCGCTGGTTGATCGCCGGGATGACCTGCTCGCCGTAGCCGCGCAGCGTGCCGTCCTTGTCGTCGTGCTGGAGGTAGAGGGCGAACTGGTCGACGCCCAGCGCGCGGAGCTCGTCCAGGCGGGCGACGTGCGCCTCCGGCGGGCCGATCAGGCAGAAGCGGTCGACGATGTCGTCGGGCACGAAGGCCGTATGGCTGTTGCCCGCGCGGCCGTGCTCGTTGTAGTCATAGGACTCGCGGCCGGCGATGTAGTCGGTCAGCGCGGTCGGGACGGCGGCGCCGTCATTCCCATAGCGGTTGACGATGTCGGCCACGTGGTTGCCGACCATCCCGCCGAACCAGCGGCACTGGTCGCGCCCGTGGGCCAGGCCGGCCTCGGTGCCGTCGGTGACGTAGGCCGGCGCCGCGACGCAGATCGTGACCGACTCCGGGTCGCGCCCCGCGTCGGCGGCGGCCCGCTTGACCGCCGCGATCGACCACGCGGTGATGTCGGGGTCGGCGAGCTGCAGGATGAAGCCGTCGCCGACCTCGCCGGTGAGCGCCAGCGCGCGTGGCCCGTAGGCCGCGACCCAGACCTCCAGCCGCGAGTCGGGCGACCACGGCAGCCGCAGCTGGGTGCCCTTGTAGTCCACCGTCTCGCCGTTGGCCAGCCCGCGGATGACGCCGATCGCCTCGCGCATGTCGGCGAGCTTGACCGGCTTGCCGTTGATGACCCGGACCGCGGAGTCGCCGCGGCCGATCCCGCAGACCGTGCGGTTGCCGTACATCTCGTTCAGCGTGGCGAACAGCGACGCGGTCACCGTCCAGTCGCGCGTCGCGGGGTTGGTGACCATCGGCCCCACGATCAGCTTGTGGGTCTCGTTGAGGATCCGGCTGTAGATGACGAACGGCTCCTCCCACAGCAGGTGGGAGTCGAACGTCCACGCATGCGAGAAGCCGTAGGTCTCGGCGCGCTTGGCCAGGTCGATGACGCGCGCCGCCGGCGGGTCGGTCTGCAGGACGACGCCGAAGTCCATCATGCGCGGGCCTCCAGGCCGCCGGCGGCGACGAGGCTCAGCGTCTCGCCCACCGTCCGGCCGTAGGCCTCGATCGCGACGCGCAGCGCCTCGGTCGGCGAGTTCTCGACCTCGGTGTGGGAGATCGGCGGGTCCGACTGGGCGAAGATCATCACGGTGGGGACCAGGCGGCCGATCTCGGTGGCGTCGTGCAGCGGGCCGGACGGGATCGGCGGGCCGTCGCCCCCGCCGGCCTGCTCGACGGCCGCCCGCGCGAGGTCCACGAGCGCCGGATGGAACGGCGTCGGCGTCGCGCCGAAGACGCGCCGGGGCTCCACGCCGCAGTCGAACTGCTCCGCCGCGCGGTCGCACGCCGCCAGGCACTCGCTCAACATGGTGGCCAACGCGTCGGCGTCCAGGTGGCGCAGGTCGAGCATCATCTCCGACTCGCCCGCGATCGCGGTGATGACGGCGGGCTTGGAGGCGATCGACCCGACGGTCGTCACGCCGCCGTGGCGGATCCCGACCGCGCGGATCTCCAGCGCGGCGGTCGCGGCGGCGGCGAGCGTGTCGCGGCGCAGGTGCATCGGCGTCGAGCCCGCGTGCGCGGACTGGCCGGTGAACGTGATCAGGTAGCGCTCGTCGCCGAACGTGCCCGACACGGCGCTGGCCAGCCGGCCGGTGTCGAGGAGGACCGGGCCCTGCTCGATGTGCAGCTCGAGGTAGGCGCGCGCGCCGTCCAGCCGCGCGGTCGCGGCCGCGGCGCCGTCCAGGTCGACGCCGACCGACGCCATCGCGTCCTGCAGCGTCGTGCCGGCGGCGTCGAGCAGCCCGCGGACGTCGTCGGGGTCCAGCGTCCCGGCGACGGCGCTCGAGCCGACCAGCGAGCGCCCGAAGCGCGCGCCCTCCTCGTCGGCCCAGTCGACCAGCCGCACGGCGACCGGCGGCGGCGCATCCGCCGCCGCGAGCGTGCGCAGGACTTCCAGCGCGGTGACGATCCCCAGCGCGCCGTCCAGCCAGCCCCCCGACGGCACGGCGTCGATGTGCGAGCCGACGATGACGAACCCCTCGACCGAGCCGTCCCCGGGCAGCTGCGCCCACAGGTTGCCCGCCTCGTCGCGGTCGACGGACACGCCGTCGCCGAGCTCGGCGAGCTTGCCGCCGAGCCACTCGCGCGCCGCGGTCCAGTCCGGCGACCAGGCCAGGCGCTTGGCGCCCGCGTGCTCGCCCCCGCTGGCGGCGGCGAGCTCGTGCAGATCGGAGAGGACGCGGTCGGCGTCGATCGCCAGCGCCGTCATGCGGCCGCGCCTTCGGAGGTCAGCGACGACGAGCGCTGGACGAACCGGCCGTGGCCCGGCGTCGAGACGATCTGGCCCTGGTCGTAGACCATGGTCCCGCGCGAGAGCGTGTGGCGCACCGAGCCGCTGGCCGTCTCGCCCTCGTAGAGGTCGTAGTCGACGTTCATGAACGACGTGTGCGTGCCGTAGTCGCGCGGCGCGGCCGGGTCGAAGACCACGACGTCGGCGTCCTTGCCGGGCGCGATCGCGCACTTGGAGGCCAGGCCGAAGCGCCGGGCGATCGTGGTCGAGGTGCGGTCCACGAGCTGGCTCGGCGTGATCCGGCCGGCCACGACGCCCTCGTCCCACAGCTTGGACAGGCGGTGCTGGATCGCCGGCAGGCCGTTGGGCACGAGGCTGAAGTCGTCCAGCCCGCGCGCCTTCTGCTCGTCGGTGAACGGGCAGTGGTCGGTGGAGACCGACTCGAGGATCCCGCGGCGGACGTAGTCCCACAGCGGCTCGTGGTTGGACGCGTCGCGCAGGGGCGGCGAGCAGATGTAGCGGCAGCCCTCGACGCCGGGGCGGCGCAGGTCGTCGATCGTGTTGACGAGGTACTGCGTGCACGTCTCGGCGCTGACCGGCAC
Source organism: Conexibacter sp. (assembly GCA_025964295.1). Next base: position 982 of record JAOPZD010000139.1, on the reverse strand, counting down.
GCCGCGCTGCTGGGCGGCCTGGATCTCGAACGCCGCGGCGGCGCAGGTGACGTGGACGACGAACAGCGAGGCGCCGGTGTACTCGGCCAGCCGGGCGGCGCGCGACGTGGCCTCGGCCTCCACGAACTCCGGGCGCGTGAGCGCGTGGTGCACCGCGTCGGTCTGGCCGGCGTGCAGCGCGCGCTTGACCAGCAGGTCGACGACGTCGCCGTTCTCGGCGTGGACCATCGTCAGCGCCCCGAGGTCGCGGGCGCGCTCCATGCACGCGACCATCTCGTCGTCGCGGGTCATCAGCTCGCCCTTGTAGGCCATGAACAGCTTGAAGCTGGACACGCCCGCGTCGACGATCGCCTGCATGTCGTCGATCGTGGACTCGTTGGCGTTGGTGATCGCCATGTGGAAGCCGTAGTCGACGTGCGCGGCGCCCTCGGCGCGGCCCTGCCACTCCTCCAGCGCGGAGCGCAGCTGGTCGGGCTCGCGCTGGATGGCGAAGTCGACCAGGCACGTGACGCCACCGGCCGCGGCGGCCTGCGTGCCGGTGTCGTAGTCGTCCGAGGACCGCATGCCCATGAACGGCATCGCCAGGTGCGTGTGGTTGTCGATGAGGCCCGGCATGACGCGGCACCCCGAGACGTCGAGGACGGTCGCGCCGGGCGGGGCGTCGACGTCGCCGACGGCGGCGATCGTCTCGCCCACGATCAGGACGTCGCCGTCGTACTCGCCGTCGGCGCTGACGACCCGGCCGCCCTGCAGCAGCGTTGCTTGCCCATCGGTCATGCGATCGGTCCTCCTCCGGGTGGTGACTGGCACAGCGAGGATCTCATGGGCGTCGAGCGCGCCGCAGCCCGCCCAGGCCCTCCACCGCCTGGGCGAGCGTCCGCTCGTCGGGCAGCGCCACGCGCTCGGTCCACGCGACCCGCCCCACCGCCGCCGGGCGCCGGGACCCCAGGATCGCGCCGGCGAGCGCGGTCAGCACCGCGAC
>JAOPZD010000138.1 GCA_025964295.1 Conexibacter sp. | reverse complement strand
GCCTGGACAGCCGGCGCAGCCACGAGGTCCTCGGCCTGCTGCAGGAGGCGACCCGCGCACGCCAGATGGCGACGCTGCTGGTGACTCACGACGAGCACGCGGTCGTCTACGCCGACAGGGTGTACACCTTGCAGGACGGCGTGCTGTACGACGCCGGCCCCGAGGCCGTACCGACCCCGTGAGCCTGAGCGCGTGGGGCCTGGAGGCGACGAAGCCCGGGCGACTGCGATTGTCCAGCGCCCTGGCGCTGTACGGCGTTCGCCTGCGCAAGCGGTGGGTCCAGGAGCTGTTGGCAGTCCTTGGCATCGCTGCCGGCGTTGCGCTGCTGTACGCCACGCACGTTGCCTCGACCTCGCTCTCGGGCCCGGTCCGAAGCCTCAACAAGGGGCTCGTCGGAAACAGCCAGCTGCAGCTGCTCTCGCGAGGGTCGGTGGGCTTCCCCGAGGAGATTTACGAGCAGGTGATGGCGCTGCCGGGGGTGCGCCGGGCCGCGCCCGTGCTGCAGGTGCCGGGCAATCTCGTTGGACCACGCGGCCAGCGCGGCGTCGCGCTGTTCGGCGCCGATCCGAGGATCGTCCAGCTGCGCGGCACGCTCCTGAGGGGGTTCACGAGCGCCGATGCAGCCAGGCAGGAGACGCTCGTCGTGCCGTCCACGATGGCCAGCTCGATCGGCTTGCGATTCGGAGACGACGTCCGCCTGCAGGTTGCCGGACGCACGATCACCGTGCCGTCCGTCGTTGCCGATCGCAAGCAGATCGGATCGCTGGTCGACACGTCGATCGCTCTCGTGCCGCTGACCTACCTCCAGCGGGTCGCCGGCGCCGGGCACCGTGTCACGCGGATCCTGGTCGAAGCCCGTCCCGGCCAGGTCACCAGCGTGCGCCACGGCCTTCAACGTCTGGCTGCGGGTGCACCGGTCGACGTCAGGGCCGCCGACTACGAGACCACGCTGTTCGACCAGTCCGCCAAGCCGACCAGCCAGGCTTCGACGATCTTCAGCGTCCTCAGCGCCCTCGTCGGGTGGCTCTTCGCGGTCTGCGCGCTGCTGGTGACGGCGGCCGAACGACGCAAGCTCGCGATCCAGCAGCGCGATCAGGGCTACCCGCCGTCCGCCACGCTCGTGACGCTGATCGTCGACGCCGCCGTGGTCGGGGTCGCCGGGGTCGTCTTGGGACTGGCGGCCGGCGAGCTGCTCTCACGACAAGGGTTCGAGTCGGACGTCAGCTTCCTGTCGGGAGCGTTTCCGATCGGAGATCTGCGGATCGTGACGTGGCAGAGCGTTGCGATCGCCGGTGCCGGCGGACTCCTCGCTGCCTCGTTGGGGGTCCTCGCACCGGTGCGCGAGATCGTCGTCGCGAGCCTTCCTCGGCGTGTGCGCCCTACGCAAGCCCGCGCGCGTCGGGATCGGCCGACTGATCACGGGGCGCGCGTCCGCAGACGCCTTCCGGTCCTCGGCCTCGCATGCCTCGCGACCGCCGTCGCGATCACCGCGGCCGCCCCGGGGGCGGCGGTCGTCGCTCTCGTGCTGCTCGCCCTCGCGTTGGTGCTGCTGTTGCCACTGGTCCTGGCCGGGGCCATTGCGGGCCTCGAGTGGTGCAACCGGCGCGAGCGGTCACTCATCGCGGTCGAGCTGGCGCTCCAGCAGCTGCACGCGCGCCGCTGGCGTACCCGAGGCCTGGCGATCGCCACGACCGGCGCGATCGCGGTCTTCGGCGCGACCGCGCTCCAAGGGGCGCGAGCGAATCTGCAAGCGGGCCTGGACGACCTCGCCCAGGGCCTCACGGCCGTCGCTGCCGTATGGGCCGCACCGACCGGCGCGGGCAGCGCGATCGGCACCGCCGCGTTCGCGCCGACCGCGACGAACACCCTCGCCGGGCTGCCCGCCGTCCGCAGCGTGGAGCTGTATCGGGCCGGGTTGCTCGACCTCGCCGATCGGCGGGCCTGGATCATCGGAGCGCCGCGCGGTTCCGAGCAACCGATCCCCCCGCACCAGATCCTCGAGGGCGACGTGCAGAACGCGAACACCCGCATCCGCGCGAGTGGCTGGGCGACGGTCTCACGCGCGCTCGCCGATGACCTGGGGCTTCACGTCGGCCGGCGCTTCACGCTTGCCGCTCCGAAGCCGACGGTCCTGCGCGTCGCGGCGATCACTACGAACCTCGGCTGGTCAGCGGGCGCCGTGCTGATCAACGCCACCGACTTCATGCGCGCCTGGGGCAGCAGCGCCGTCGCCGCGTACCACGTGCGGCTGGCCCCCGGGGCCACCGCTGCCGACGCCCGCCGGCAGGTCGCCGGCGCGCTGGGACCGCTGTCGGGCCTGCGGGTCGAGACGGCTGCGCAGCGAGCCGGACGGCAGAGCGACGTAGGTCGTGCAGGCCTGTCGCGGCTCCGGCAGATCGCCACGCTGACGCTCCTCGCGGCGGTGCTCGCCATGAGCGCCGCGATGATCGGACTGCTCTGGCAGCACCGGCCCGTCGTCGCCAGCCTCAAACTTCACGGGCTCCGCGCAAGCCTGTTGTGGCGCTCGCTCGTCATCGAGACCACCGTCCTGTTCGGCACCGGTGCCCTCGCCGGCGGCCTCTTCGGGCTGCTCGGACAGACGCTCTGCACCCGCGGTATCCAAGTCGTCACGGGGTTCCCCGTCGTCGACGGCCTGCGGCTCGACATCGCCGGCTCGACCGTCGCGCAGGTCATCGGCGCCTCATTGCTCGTCGTGATGATTCCCGGCTGCCTCGTCGCACGGGTCCGGCCCGCGTGGCGCGACTAGGGGCCACGTGACGGGGAGCACGACGCGGTGATGGCCGGTGAGGATCCGGCGCCGCTCTCGCTCGGCCAGCTTCGCACGCTCACCACCAGTGCCGCGCGGGAGCTGGGGTGGGGGCTCCGCGCCGTCAGCGCTGAGGTCGCGGGCTGGCGCAGGCGCGCTATGGCCGTCCCGGACCCATCGATCCGCCACCACGCTCTCGCGGCACTGAGTGACAAGCGCCCGCTCCTCGATGGCGCGGCGCTCTTCTGGATCCTCCCGGACCGTCGCCGGCCCGAGCTGCTGCGCCTGCTCGTCGCGTTTCAGACGCTCGCGAACTTCCACGATCAGGCCAGCGAGCGCGCCGGTGGCGGAGGTGACGCAAGCCCTGGGAGCTCGATGGTCGCGTTTCTCGAAGTCGTCGACGTCGACCGTCCGCTCGCGAGTTACCACGGCGACGGTCGCGCCGCTCAGGACGGCGGCTATCTGCACGCGTTGGCTCAGACGTGCCGAGGGGTCTGCGGACTCCTTCCGCACTACCGGGCGGCCCAAGGGATGCTGCTGCTACAGGCCCACCGCGCTCGATCGCTCGACATCGAGCACGACTCGGACTCGCGGCGACGAGCCGATGGATTGAAACGGTTCGCCGCCCTGGAGTTCAGTGGCATGATCGATGTCAGATGGTGGGAGCCGGCGGCGGGGGCCGCCTCGCTGCTGACGGCGATCGTCCTGCTGGCGCTGGCCGCCGACGAGCAGACCAGCGAGGACGATCTCCGCCGCGCCGTCGACGCGTACACCTGGGTGGCGAGCGTGAGCTCCCTCCTGGATAACTACATCGACCAGTTCGAAGACGCGACGACCGGAACCCACAACTACCTCGCCTACTACCCGGGGCCGGACGTTGCCGTCGACCGCATCGCCATCCTCATCGGTCGGGCGCTCCGCGAGGTCGCGGCGT
>JAOPZD010000156.1 GCA_025964295.1 Conexibacter sp. | reverse complement strand
CGACGGCCAGGTCCGCACGCTGGACTCCGACATGGTCGTCATCGACGACGCCGAGGGCCCGACGTCGATCGCCGGCGTGATGGGCGGCGCGCGCTCGGAGGTCTCCGGCGACACGACCCGCGTGCTGATGGTGGTCGCCTCCTGGGTGGGGCCCAACATCCACCGCACCTCGACCATCCTCGGCCTGCGCAGCGAGGCCTCCGGGCGCTTCGAGAAGGGCCTGGCGCCCGAGCAGGCGATGGAGGCCCAGGCCGTCGCGACCAAGCTGATGATCGAGCTGACGGGCGCCACGGTGGCCGGCGGCACGATCGACGCCGGGCCGTTCGCCGCCGACCCGTGGCCGCTGGCGCAGCTCCGCCTGCGCGACCACAAGGTCGCCGCGCTGCTGGGCATGGTCATCCCGCGGGCGCGCCAGAAGGAGACGCTCACCGCGCTGGGCTTCGGCGTGGCCGACGCCGACGACGGCCTCGACGTCACCGTGCCGGGCTTCCGGCGCAACGACGTCACGCGCGAGGCCGACCTCGTCGAGGAGGTCGGGCGCTTCGACCTCGACAAGCTGCCGGCCACGCTGCCCAAGCGGCGCGGGACGGCGGGGCGGATGACGGTCGAGCAGCGGCTGCGCCGGCGGGCGGTCGACGCCCTGGTCGGCCGCGGCGCCTTCGAGATCGTCGGCTGGTCGTTCGCCGAGCCGGGCGTCGCCGATCGCCTGCGGCTGGGCGCCGACGACCCGCGCCGGGCGTTCGTCGCGCTGCAGAACCCGATGAGCGAGGACCACTCGGTCCTGCGCACGACCGTCCTGGGCTCGCTGCTGGACGCCACGCGCCACAACGTCGCGCGCGGCAACGCCGACCTGGCGCTGCTCGAGCAGGGCGCGGTGTACTTCGCGCGCGACGACCAGCAGCTCCCGCACGAGCACCGCGCGCTCGGCGCGGTCCTGCACGGCCGGCTGACCGCGCCGTCGTGGGGCGACGTCCGCGGCGCCGTCAAGCAGGCCGACTTCTTCGCCGTCAAGGGGCTGCTCGCCGCGACGCTCGACACGCTGCGCGTCACCTGGTCGGTGCGCGCCGAGCCCCAGCCGTTCCTGCACCCGGGCCGCAGCGCCGCGGTGCTCGCGCACGGCGACGACGGCGAGGAGGAGGTCGTCGGCTGGGTCGGCGAGCTGCACCCGCTCGTCGCGCGCGAGTGGGAGCTGGAGGGCGCGGTCGCCGCGTTCGAGGTCGACCTCGACCGCGTCGTCGCCCATGCCGTGGCCGTCCCGTACTTCGAGGACCTCACGAGCTTCCCGCCCGTGCGCCAGGACCTCGCGGTCATCGTCGCCGAGGACGTCGCGGCCGACGCCGTGGTCGGCGCGGTCCGCGGCGCCGGGGGCAAGCTGCTGCAGGGCGTGCGGGTCTTCGACGTCTACCGCGGCGCGCAGGTCGGCGACGGGCGCAAGTCGCTCGCGCTGGCGCTGACCTTCCAGGCCCCCGACCGCACGCTGAGCGACGAGGACGTCGCGCCGGTGCGCGCCAAGGTGGTCAAGGCGCTGGCCGCGCAGGTCGGCGGTGAGCTCCGTGGGTGACGACCCGATGGTCTCCGTGGACCGGCCGCGGGTCCTCGTCGCGGGCGCCTCCGGCTTCGCCGGCGCGCTGGCGGCGCGGCTGATCGACCGCCACCCGTTCTTCGAGCTCTCGGCGATCACGTCGCGCTCCGACGCGGGCACGCCGCTCAACGCGCTCTACCCGCACCACCGCGTCCCGCTCGTGCTCGAGGAGCTCGACCTCGACAACGACCGCCACGGCGACGTCGACGCCGCGATCGTCGCCTACCCGCACGGCGCCTCGGCGCCGCTGGTCGCCGAGCTGCTGGAGGGCGGCGTCAAGGTGGTGGACTTGAGCGCGGACTTCCGGCTGCGCGACGTCGAGGTCTACGAGGAGTACTACGTCAAGCACGCCCACCCGGAGCTGATCGCCGAGGCGGTCTACGGGCTGCCCGAGCTCTACCGCGCGCGGATCGCCGAGACCGACCTCGTCGCGGGCCCCGGCTGCTATCCGACCGCGGCGATCCTGACGCTGGCGCCGCTGGCGCGCGCCGGGCTGATCGACGACGTGGTCATCGACGCGAAGTCGGGCGTCAGCGGGGCGGGGCGTGGCGCGACGCAGAAGACGCACTTCGTCACCGTCGACGAGAACGTCACGCCCTACGGCGTCGGCACGCACCGCCACGCGCCGGAGATCGACCAGGAGCTCGGGCTCCTGGGCGCCGACGTCGCGGTGACGTTCACCCCGCACCTGCTGCCGCTGGACCAGGGCGAGCTGGTCTCCTGCTACGTGACGGTCGTCGACGACGAGGACGCCGAGGCCGGCGACGTCGTCGCGCTCTACGAGGAGGCCTACGCGGCCGAGCCGTTCGTGGAGGTCGTCACCCGGCCGCCGGGCGTGCGCGACGTGCGTGAGACGAACATCTGCGCGATCAACGTGCAGACCGACCCGCGGACCGGCAAGGTCGTGGCCTTCGGCGCGATCGACAACCTCTGGAAGGGCACGTCGTCGCAGGCGCTGCAGTCGCTGAACCTCATGTTCGGCCGCGACGAGACCGAAGGGCTCCTGTGACGTTCTTCCGGTCGCGCTGGGTGGACGTCCCCGACTCCGTGCGCGAGGTCGAGGGCGCGCCGCTGCCCGCGGGCTTCCGCGCGGCCGGCGCCGCGGCGGGGATCAAGCCGTCCGGCGGACTCGACGTCGGCCTGCTGGTCTCCGACGGCGAGGACACCACGAGCGCCGCGCGCTTCACGCGCTCGGGCACCGCGGCGCCGCCGGTCCTGGTCACGCGCGAGCGCGCGCGGCTGGACGCCATCAAGGCGATCGCGGTCAACTCCGGCAACGCCAACGCGGCCACCGGCCGGCCGGGCATGGACGAGGCCGCGCGGATGCAGGGCGCGGGCGCGATGATGGGGCGGACCACCGAGGATCGCGTCGCGGTCTGCTCGACGGGGGTCATCGGCGTCCAGCTCGACGGCGCCAAGACCGTGCGCGGGCTGCTCGCCGCCGGCAAGGCGCTGTCGCCCGAGGGCGTCGGCGACTTCCAGCAGGCGATCATGACCACCGACCTGTTCGAGAAGCGCGCGACGATCGAGGTCGACCTGCCGGGCGGCACCGTGCGCCTGGCGGCCCAGTCCAAGGGCGCGGGGATGATCCAGCCCTCGTTCGCCACCATGCTGTGCTTCATCCAGACCGACGCGGTGGTGTCGGCCGAGACCGCCGACCTGCTGCTCGGCGTCTGCGTCAAGCGCTCGTTCGACCGCATCACCGTCGACGGCCAGCTGTCGACCAACGACACCGCGATCCTCATGTGCGGCGGCGCGTCCGGCGTCGTCGTCGAGCCCGAGTCCGAGGCCGAGCTGATCTTCGGCCAGGCGCTCGACGCGCTGCTGCGCCAGCTGGCGATCGACATCGCCCGCGACGGCGAGGGCGCGCGCCGCGTCGGCCGCGTCACCGTGCGCGGCGGCCACGGCCCCAACGTCGAGCGCGTCGCCCGCGCCGTGGCCAACTCGCCGCTGG
>JAOPZD010000133.1 GCA_025964295.1 Conexibacter sp. | reverse complement strand
GCCCCGACCCGCCGCGCGCCGTTCGCGCTGCCCCGCGCCGGCGCCGTCCGGCGCCGCGCGAGCGCCAGCAGCTCGGCCAGCGACGCCTCGATCCCGTCGCCGATGCGGTCCAGGTCGGGCAGCGCGTCGTAGTCGCCGAGCAGCCCGAAGTTCATCTGGCCGTTGTAGGACATGATCGCGATCGCCAGCGCGTGGCCCTTGGGCAGGAAGGCGATGGGGAAGACGTCGTGCATCTCGCGCCCGCGCACGTAGAGCGGCAGCTGCGGCCCCGGCACGTTGGTCACGATCAGGTTGAACAGCCTGGTCGAGAAGTTCAGCCGCGAGGCCTGGGCCAGGACCGTCGGCGGGGCGAACGACTGCACGCCCGTCAGCACCTCGGCGCCGACCGCCTGCTTGGACTCCTTGAGCCCGTCCATCGACGCCTTGACCGCGCGCAGCCGCGCGATCGGGTCCTCGATGTAGACCGGCAGCGGCCCGCGCATCACCGTGATGCGGTTGCCGAGCTGGCCCTGCTCGTCCTTGGAGCGCGTGGAGACCGGGACGAGCGCCCGCAGTTCCAGGCCCTCGGTCCGGACGCCGCGCGAGTGCAGCCAGTCGCGCAGCGCGCCGGTCACGATGGTCAGGACCACGTCGTTGACCGTGCCGCCGAACGCGTTCTTGACCTCCTTGAAGTCCTCGAGCTGGTTGCGCACCACGCGGTAGCGGCGGTGCGGGCCGATCTCGACGTTGAGCGGCGTCTCGGGCGCGGCGTTGAGTCCCGCCCACACCACTTCGCCCAGCCCCTCGGCCGCCTCGCCCAGCGCGGCCAGCGTCGCCTGCGGGTTGCGCACGATGCCCAGCGCGCCGGCCATGCCGCCGACGACGGTCTTGGCCAGCCCGAGCGCGCCGCCGGCCACCAGCTCGGCGCCGGTCGGCTCGGCGTGCGGCCGCCACGGCTCGTCGGAGTGCGGGACCTCCGGCGGGATCGGCGAGAGGTCGAACATGACCGTCGCGAGGTCCACGCCGCTGATGCCGTCGACCATCGCGTGGTGGGTCTTGGAGATCAGCGCGAAGCCGCCCTCCTCGAGCCCCTCGATGATCCACATCTCCCACAGCGGCTTGGAGCGGTCCAGCTGCTGGGACATGATCCGCGCGACCAGGCGCATCAGCTGCGCCTCGCTGCCGGGGGCGGGCAGCGCGGTCTGGCGCACGTGGTACTCGAGGTTGAACGTCGGGTCGTCGACCCACAGCGGGCGGCCGGTCTCCAGCGGCGGCTGCGCGAGGCGCTGCCGGTAGCGCGGGACCAGGTGCAGCCGCGTCCGGATGTGGTCGAGCATCTCCTCATAGCCCGGCGCCGGGCCTTCGCAGATGACGATCCCGCCGATGTGCATGTGCGACGCCGGGCCCTCCTGGGCCAGGAACGAGGCGTCGATCGCCGTCAGCCGATCCAGGTGCTGCTGTGCCATCCCAGACTCCCCCGATTCACGTCGTCGCGCGCAGCCTACTCCGGGATGGTGCGCGGTGCAGGGGGTTCACCCACCGCCGCTGCCGGTACCGTCCTGCCCGTGACCGCGGACCCGCCGCAGACCGACGACGCGTCCCCGCGTCCGCCCGCGGACGACGGCGACGGCGACGGCGGCGGCCGGCTCTCGGTCAAGCTCCTGGTCTTCGCGCTCGTCGGCCAGCTCGTCCTCTTCGGTGGGCTGATCGCGCTGACGATCCACGGCTTCCCGTTCTTCGGGGGCGGCGCCCATGACGACGACCCGGTCAAGACGAGCCTCACCGCGGGCACCGTCCCCAGGGCGAAGGTCGACCGCTTCGACGGCGCGCGCGCGATGGCGACGGCCAAGCTGCAGGTCGACGCCGGGCAGCGCCCCGCCGGATCGGCGACCCTGCGCGCGGTGGCCGAGAAGCTGCGCGCCGAGCTGCCCAACGGGCGCTTCGAGGACGTCCCGGGCATGCCCGGGCTCCGCAACGTCGTCGGCGACCTGCCCGGCCCCGGGCCGGTGATCGTCATCGGCGCCCACTACGACACCGAGTACCACCCCAAGGGCTTCGTCGGCGCCAACGACGCGGCCGCCGCGGTCGGCACGGTCATCGAGCTCGGCCGCGCGCTGAAGGCGCTGCCCCGCAGCGCGATCGCGCCCGGCATCCGCTTCGTCCTCTTCGACGGCGAGGAGGAGCCGCACCCGACCGACGACTTCTACCGCGACGCGCTGCGCGGCTCGAAGTCCTACGTGCAGCTGCACGCCGAGGAGGTCCGGGCGATGGTCCTGCTCGACTACATCGGCAACACCGGCGCGCGGTTCCCGCGCGAGGGCTCGTCGACCGCGTCGCTGTGGCAGGACGTGCGCGCCGCGGCGACCCGCGTGGGCGTCGGCGACGTCTTCCCGGACAAGACCGAGGCCAGCATCTTCGACGACCACACCCCGTTCCTGCGCGCGAACATCCCCGCGGTCGACCTGATCGACTGGAGCTACAAGTACAAGGACGGGCTCCAGGACACCTACGACAAGCTGTCGGTCGACAGCGTCGACGCGGTGGGGGAGACCATGGTCGAGCTGATCAAGGACTGGCGCTCGTGAGCGCTCTACACTCGAGCTGATGGCCGCCACCGTCGAGAAGCTCCTCCTTGCGGCCCCGCGCGGCTACTGCGCCGGGGTCGACCGCGCCGTGCAGACCGTCGAGCGCGCGCTCGAGCTCTACGGCGCGCCCGTCTACGTGCGCAAGGAGATCGTCCACAACAAGCACGTGGTCGAGCAGCTGCGCGAGCGCGGCGCGATCTTCGTCGACGAGCTCAACGACACGGTGCCCGAGGGCGCCACGACGGTCTTCTCCGCCCACGGCGTCTCCCCGGCCGTCCACGCCGACGCGCAGGCGCGCGGCCTGCAGACGATCGACGCGACCTGCCCGCTGGTGACCAAGGTCCACCGCGAGGCCGTGAAGTTCGCCTCCGAGGGCTACACGATCGTCCTCATCGGCCACGCCGGCCACGAGGAGGTCGAGGGCACGATGGGCGAGGCGCCCGAGCACATCG
>JAOPZD010000079.1 GCA_025964295.1 Conexibacter sp. | reverse complement strand
CGCGGGCGACGAGGCGCGGCCCGGTCGCGCCGGGGTAGGGGTCGCGGGTGACGAGCGCGTCGCCGCAGATGATCGTGTCGCGGTCGGCAAAGTGGAAGGCGACCGAGCCGAGGGTGTGCCCGGGCGTGGCGATCACGCGCGGGCGTCCGGGGAGCCCGTCGAGGACCTCGCCGGGCTCCAGCGGGTGCAGGCCGGTCAGGCCCTTGGCCCACAGCGCGCCGGCGGCGACCATCCGGCCCAGCAGCAGCGCCGTCGCCGGCCGCCAGGCGTAGAGCACCGGCGGGCGCTCGGTCTTGTACCGCAGCGGGTGCGCGGCGATCGGATGGTCGGCGGGGTGGCAGAAGACCGGCAGGTCGAGCTCTGACTGGGCGCGGCGGGCGAAGCCGGTGTGGTCGAAGTGCGCGTGGGTGAGGACGAGCGCGCGCAGGTCGGTGGCCGGCCGGCCGATGGCGCCGAGCGCGTGGCGCAGCGACGTCCAGGACGACGGCAGGCCCGCGTCGACGGCCAGCACGCCGTCGTCGGCCTCGACCAGGTACCAGTTGACCGGGCCGTCCTCGATGCGATGGATGCCGGGCGCGACAGCGCGGTGCAGGCTCACGGCGCGCGAGCATCGCAGGTGCGCTCGACATCTGGGTGACCAGCGTCGAACCCGGGGAACGGATCGCGCCGTGGTCGGTAAGGATGGGGTGATGGCTCTCCTGGACGGCAAGAAGCTCCTGATCACCGGCGTGCTGACCGATCGCTCGATCGCGTACTCGGTCGCGCGGCGCGCGCAGGAGGAGGGGGCCGAGATCGTCCTGACCGGGTTCGGGCGCGCGCTGCGGCTCACGCAGCGGATGGCGCAGCGCCTGCCGCAGCCGCCCGACGTCCTGGAGCTCGACGTGACCGACGAGGCGCAGATCGCCGCGGTCGCCGCAGAGCTGGAGGAGCGCTGGGGCGTGGTCGACGGCGTGCTGCACGCGATCGCCTTCGTGCCCGGCGACGCGCTCGGCGGGCGCTTCCTGGAGGCTCCGGTGGCCAGCGCGACGAGCGCCTTCGAGATCAGCGCGTTCTCGCTGAAGTCGCTGGGCGCGGCGTTCGCGCCGCTGCTGGAGCGCGCCGAGAGCGGCGGCTCGCTCGTCGGCCTGGACTTCGACGCGAGCAAGGCGTGGCCGATCTATGACTGGGCCGGCGTGTCGAAGGCCGCGCTGGAGTCGGTGAACCGGTATCTGGCGCAGTACCTGGGGCCGCGCGGGATCCGCTCCAACCTCGTCGCCGCGGGCCCGCTGCGCACGATGGCCGCGGGCGCGATCGAGGGCTTCGACGTGCTCGCCGAGGCGTGGGCGCAGGGCGCGCCGCTGAAGTGGGACCTCGGCGACCCCGAGCCGGTCGCCGACGCCTGCCTGTTCCTGCTCTCGTCGCTCTCGCGGGCCGTCACGGGGGAGATCCTGCACGTCGACGGCGGCTTCCACGCGCTGGGCGTCCACGGCGTCGCGGTGGCCCAGCCGACCTAGGCGTGGGGCACGCCGCCGCAGGGTTTGGGACGATGACGACTGGTGCGACGCATCCGCGACTTCATGCCCGCCACGCTCAGCGTCGGCGTGCGCCCCATGCAGGGCATCGTCGCCGCGACGTCCAAGGACATCGCGTGGCTCCTGCCGCGCGATCCGCGCGACCCCACGCCGGGCCTCCTGCCCCGTCCGGCGCAGATCTCGTTCATGCACCAAGGGCACCTCGTCGTGCTCCACGGCCACGCCGAGCGCGCCGCCCAGGGCACGGTCGCCTTCACCGCCGACCGGGAGGGCCGCGTCGACAACCTGCGCGCCAGCCCGCGCCTCGACGTGCAGCTCCCGGTCCGCGTCAGCGTCGGCGGCCGCACGTTCGAGACCCAGACGCTGAACCTCTCCGCCGGCGGCGCGCTGCTGGCCAGCCGCGACCTCGGCCCCCGCGACGGCGCCGTCGAAGTCGCCATCAAGATGCCCCAGGGCCCCGAGGTCAACGCGCGCGGCCTCGTGGTCCGCGCCCTCCCCGAGGGCACCGGGATCCGCTTCACCGACATCGAGCCGGCCGCCCGCGACACGCTCGACTCGATGGTCCTCTCCATCCGCGCCGCCCTCGCCCGCCGCTTCGCCGAGAAGGCGACCCGCGAGGACGCGGCGCGCGGCCGCTAGCTCGCCGGCTAGAGGTCGGTCGGCGGCGTCGCCGGCTTGGAGTACACCGCGCGCCACCACAGCTCGGCGAGGACGCGGATCGACTGGTGGGCGTCGCCGCCGCCCTGGATCAGCTCGAGCGTCACGTGGCGCTCGACCATGGCCAGCAGCGCCTGGGCCGCCAGGCGCGGCGGGATGTCCGAGGGCGCGATCCCGCGGGCCTGGTCGCGGGCGATGCGGGCCGTCGCGCCTTCGACGAAGCGGACGACGTAGGGCGCCCACTGCGGCGGCAGCCGGTCCTCCTCGCCGGAGAGCATCGCGGCGAGGGTCAGCACATGGGCGTCGCGGTCGATGACCTTCACCGTCCGGGCCAGGCCGCGGCGCAGCTCGGCGCGCGGGTCGCCGGCGCCGTCCAGGTAGGGCGCGGCCGCCTCGTACATGTCCAGGAACGCGCGCAGGATCAGGCGATCCACGAGCGCGCGCTTGTTGGGGAAGTAGAAGTACAGCGCGGTGCGGCTGACGAACGCGCGCTTGGCGATGACGTCCATCGTCAGGCGGCGGTACTCCGTGTCGGCGAGCGCGTCGCGCGCGGCGTCGAGGATGGCCTCCTCGGTCGCGTTGCGCGACTGGTTGTCGATCAGCGGCTCGCCGCCCGAGGTCACGTCTTGGCCAGCTCGAGGACGTGGGCGATGCGATCGCGCGTCTCCGACGGCGCGACGACCTCGTCCACGAACCCCGCGGCGGCCGCGACGCGCACCGGCAGGTGCTCGGCCTCGTACGCGTCGGCCAGGGCGGCCGCGTCCGCGCCCGCCTCGATCTCGCGCCGGCGGACCAGCTCGACGGCCTGGCGCGCGCCCATGACGCCGATCCGGGCGTCCGGCCAGGCGAGCGTGAGGGTGGCACCGAGGTCGCGGGAGTTCATGACGATGTGCGCCCCACCATACGCCTGACGCAGCGTGACGGTCACCCTGGGCACGGTCGCCCGGCCGAACGCCCGCAGCAGCGACGCGCCGTGGCGCAGCACGCCCGCGCGCTCCTGCGTCGCCCCCGGCAGGAAGCCCGGCGTGTCGCTCAGGACGACCAGCGGGATCGCGAAGCGCTCGCACATGTCCACGAACCACGCGCCCTTCTCGGCCGCGTCGGCGTCCAGGCAGCCGCCGAGGTGCTTGGGCTGGTTGGCGATCACGCCGACCGCGCGCCCCTCGACGCGGCCGAAGCCGACGACCAGGTTGCGCGCCCAGCGCGGCGCGAGCTCCAGCAGCGAGCCGCGGTCCAGCAGCCGCGCCGCGACCTCGCGCACGTCGTAGACCTTGCGGGGGCTCTCGGGCAGGACGTCGCCCGGATCCTCGCCCGGCGCGTCGGCCGGCGGGACCAGCGGCGCGCCGGCGCCGCCGACGCGGTCGGGCAGGTAGGTCAGCAGCTCGCGCGTCAGCTCCGCGGCGTGGACGTCGTCGCGCGCGACCATGTGCGAGACGCCGTTCTGCCCGTGGACCTTGGGACCGCCGAGCTCGGCGGCGCTGATGACCTCGCGCGTCACGCGCTCGATGATCTTCGGCCCCGTCAGGAACATGAAGGCGTCGGCGGTCATGACCACGAAGTCGCCCAGCGCGGGCGAGTACGCGGCACCGCCGGCGCACGGGCCCGACACGACGCTGATCATCGGCACCGTCGCCAGCGCCTGGGCGCGGAAGATCGCCGCGTAGGCGGTCAGCGCCGCGACGCCCTCCTGCAGCCGCGCCCCGCCGCTGTGCGGGAAGCCGACGACCGGGACGCCGAGCGCGTCGGCGCGGCCGATCGTCCGGGCGATCGTCTCGCCGCCCGCGCTGCCCAGCGACCCGCCCTTGAACGCGCCGTCCTGGGCCCACGCG
>JAOPZD010000078.1 GCA_025964295.1 Conexibacter sp. | reverse complement strand
CCTCCTGCCGCGCGCTGGTCGGCTACGCGCACCGCCACGCCGCCCAGGCCGGGGGCGTCGGCGTCCCGGTCCGCGCGGTTGGCGCGGTGCCCGAGACGCTCGAGCAGCCCGGGCAGAAGACGACCAGCGGCGAGCTCGCGCCGCTGGCCTCGGCGCCGGCGACGAGCGACGCGTCGACGCCCGCGTTCTCCGGCACCAACGTGCAGGAGGCGGGGATCGACGAGCCCGACCTCGTCAAGACCGACGGGCGCCACGTCTACGTCGTGGCCGACGGGCAGCTGCGGGTGATCGACGTCACCGCCGACGCGCCGCGCCTGGTCGGCACGCTGGCGCTCCCGGGCGGCTCGGCCCACCAGCTCCTGCTGCGCGGCACGCGCGCGCTGGTGTTGTCGACGTCCTACGGGCCGATCGCGATCGACGGCGGCCCGGTGACGGCGACGCCGCGGATCGCGCCCGGGCCCGGCGGCGGCTCGACCACGACGCTCACCGAGGTCGACCTGAACGACCCGGCCGCGCCGAAGGTCGCGCGCACGATGGAGCTCGACGGCGCCTACGTCGACGCCCGCCTGACCGGCGGGACCGCGCGCGTGGTGGTCAGCTCATCGCCGTCGCCGGTCGGCGCCGTGCCCCTGGCCGGCGCGCCGCTGCGGCGCTTCGTCCCCGCGACGACGATCCGCTCCCGCATCACCGGCAGGACCTACCGGCGCGGCGTGGTGGCCTGCGGCGACGTGCGCCGCCCCGACGCGTTCTCCGGCCTCGAGCTGCTGACGGTCCTCACCGTCGACCTCGACAAGGGCCTCTTCGACGTCGATCGCGACGCGATCATGGCCGGCGCGCAGACCGTCTACGGCTCGGACAAGAGCCTCTACGTCGCCAGCCGGCGCTACGTGCGCGGCCTCGACGACGCGGGCGACGTGCCCGGCTCGATGACGACCGAGATCCACCGCTTCGACGCCTCCGAGGCCGGCGCCACCACCTACGCCGGGTCGGGCACCGTGCCGGGCTTCGTCGTCAACGCCTATGCCTTGTCCGAGCAGGACGGCGCGCTGCGCGTCGCCTCGACCGACGAGCCCGCGTGGCTGCCCGAGGGCGGCCAGGCGTCGCCTGCGCAGTCCTACGTGACGGTCCTCGTGCCCCAGGGAGGCGGGCGGCTGGCGCAGGTCGGCCAGGTCGGCGGCCTCGGCAAGGGCCAGCGGATCTACGGCGTGCGCTTCGTCGGGACCACCGGCTACGTCGTCACCTTCCGCCAGGTCGACCCGCTGTACACGCTCGACCTGAGCAGGCCCGACGCGCCGCGCGTCGTCGGCGAGCTCGAGATCCCCGGCTACTCGGCCTACCTGCACCCGATCGGCGACGGCCTCCTGCTCGGCGTCGGCCAGGAGGCGTCCGGCGCGGGCCAGGTGCAGGGAACGCAGGTCTCGGTCTTCGACGTCTCCGACCTCGCGCACCCCAGGCGCGTCCAGCACCTCGTCTACGGCAGCGGCAGCTCGGACGCCGAGCTCGACCCCCACGCCTTCCTGTGGTGGGCGCCGACCAAGACGGCCGTCCTGCAGCTGTCGAGCACCGGCTTCACCGGCGCGATCGGTCTCCGGGCGGACGCCGCGACGCTGGCCGAGATCGGTCGCACGAGCCACGGCAGCGGCGAGGACGTCGCCCCGATCGCGCGCTCGCTGGTCATCGGCGACCGCCTGTACACCTTGTCCTACAAGGGCCTGCAGGCGAGCCGGCTCGACACGCTGGCGCCGTTGGCCTTCGTGCCGCTCGGTCCCTAGGCGCGGCGCCCCGGCGCGGCGGTGGCGAAACTTCCGGACCATCGTGCATGCCGTTGGGGTGGCCGGGCACACCGGACGCATGGCGCCCGAGCCCGGACGCTGGACAGTCTCGGCGACCGCGGACCAGATCGCCCTGCTGCGCAGCCAGGTCAGCGAGTACGCGCAGCGCGTGGGGATCCCCGACGGGCGCCTGGGCGACATCCGGCTCGCGGTCTCCGAGGCCGCGACCAACGCGGTGCTGCACGCCTACCGCGACCGCGACCCGGGCGAGATCCGCGTCGACGCGCGCGTGCTCGACGACGGCTGCCTGCGGATCGTCGTCGAGGACGACGGCTTCGGCCCGCTGCCGCGGCCCGACTCGCCGGGCCTGGGGCTGGGGCTGCCGACGATCGCCTCGGTCGCCGACGCGGTCGAGCTGTCGGCCGGCCGCGCGGCCGGCGCGAAGCTGTCGATGCTGTTCGCCACGGGCGGCTGAGGCTCCTGCGGCCCGTTCGGCGCCGCCTCGTGCAACGCGACGCCGCCGACGACGCAAGCCACGCCGAGGACCTCCACCACGCTGGGGATCTGGGTCAGCACGACGATCCCGATCACGGTGGCGATCGCGGGCAGCAGCGACACCATCAGGCTGTAGGTCGCGCGCGGCAGCCGCGCGAGCGCGAGCTGGTCGCAGACGTAGGGGATGACCGAGGAGCTGATGCCGACGCCCGCGCCGGCGGCCAGCGCGACCGGGTCCCCGAACGCCGGCACCGCCGCCCAGCCGGCCAGCGGCGTGACGACGGCCGCCGCGACGATCATCGACGCGCCGAGGCCGTCG
>JAOPZD010000073.1 GCA_025964295.1 Conexibacter sp. | reverse complement strand
CACGACATCGTCCACTGGGGCATGCGCCTGGTCCTCGTCCAGCAGGACTGGGTCGAGCGCTGCGTGCCGGCGACCACCGGCGACGAGGCCGAGGACCGCGCGCGCCGCTACGGCCCGCACGTCGCGCTCGTCGACCTGTTCGTCGGCGACGAGGCCGGGACCGACATCGCCCAGCGCGTCCGCGCGGCCCATCCCGCCACCCGCGTCCTGCTCATCTCCGGCGCCGGGCGGATCTCGGCGACGGCCGCGCGCGCCGCCGGCGCCGCGGGCTTCGTCACCAAGGACCGCAGCGCGGCCGAGATCGTCGAGGCGATCCGGCGCATCGGCGCCGGCGAGGACGTCTTCGACTCCCAGACGCGCCCGAGCCCGGCCGCTGCCGCCGACCGCTCGCCCGGACGCCCTGCCCACCAGCGCCTCACCGGCCGCGAGCGCCAAGTCCTCCAGCTCGTCGCCGCGGGGCTCACCAACGCCGAGATCGCCGCCGAGCTCCAGCTCTCCCCCAACACGGTCAAGGAGCACGCGAGCTCCATGTTCCGCAAGCTCGGCGCGCGCAACCGCGCCGACGCGATCGTGCGCGCCCAGCGCCTGGGCGTCCTGGCCTGAGCGCCGAGACACCGAGGACTGGACCATCGGGCAGGCGGCTCGGTGCCGCGGTGCAGGAACGTGCCGCACCCATGCACCTTCCTCGTCAGAGCGTCCGCCATCGCCACCCCGTGACCGCCGCGGCCGCCCTGCTGGCGGTCGCCGCGCTCGGGACCGGCGTCGCCTTCGCCGCCGCCGGCGACCAGGACCCGTCGTTCAACGGCGGCGCCCCGCAGGTCGTCGACTTGCCGGGCTCGAACGACGACTCCGTCGAGCGCCTCGCCGTCGGCCCCGACGGCTCGATCGTGCTGGCCGGCGGCCGCGCCTCCTCGACCGGCCTCGCGCTCGCGCGCGTGTCGGCGGCCGGCGCGCCGGTCGACGGCTTCGGCGACCACGGCGTCCTCGAGGACGCCACGATCGCCGGGCTGAGCAGCAACCCCGAGGCGCTGGCGGTCGACGCCGGCAACGGGATCTTCGTCGGCGTCCGCGCCACGGGCGGCGGTCAGCAGGAGCTCCCGACCCGCGCCAAGTGGGGCGGCGACGACGACACGACCGAGGGCGACTTCACGATCGTCCGCTACGGCGCCGACGGCACGCAGCAGGGCAGCAGCCGGATCGCCCTCCCGGGGAGCACCGGCAACGCCGCGATCGCCGCGCTCGTGCCGCAGTCCGACGGCGGCGTCCTGGCCGCGGGCTCGATCGTCGACGGCGAGACCCAGAGGTTCGCGCTCGTCCGGCTCGACGCCAATGGCGAGCCCGACCCGAGCTTCGGCATCGACGGCGTCGACATCGACGGCGGCGGCGCGGTGTTCGCCGGCGGCCATCAGGCCACGGGCCCGGACGGCAGCGTCGTGCTCGCGGGCCGGACCACCGGCAACGACGACGTCCTGAAGCGCTACTTCGCCGACGGCAGCATCGACACGACCTACGGCGGGACGTTCCCGGCCGCCGCGGGCGACGACGCCATCCAGGGCGCCATCGCGCCAGACGGCCGGCTGTACGTCGTCGTCATCGGCGACAGCGGCTCCCAGCTGATCCGCTTCGCCGCCGACGGCACGCCCGACGCGGCCTGGGGCCCCGTCGACCTCAGCTCGCTCACCGGCGCCTCCGGCGACGTCGGCGGCCTGGCGATCCAGGCCGACGGCAAGGTCCTCGTGAGCGCCGGCGACGACGACTCCCGCGTCGTCGTCGCGCGCCTGCTCCCCGACGGCACGCCGGACCCGGCGTTCGGCACGGACGGCCGGATCACGGAGCCGCTGCCCGACGGCGCGACCGGCATGTCCCCGAGCGCCATGGCGCTGCAGGCCGACGGCAAGCCCGTGGTCGCCGGCGAGGTCGCGTCCTTCCCGACCGAGACCGCCGCGCGGCGCGTGATCGCCCTGGGCGGGCAGCGGGCGTTCGTCGCGCGGCTCAACAGCGATCCGGCGCCGCCGGTGACGACCACGACCGACCCGGCGCCGACGACCACCACGACCACGACGACCCAGACGACCACCACGACGCAGACGACCACCGCGGCCGCGACGCCCAAGCCGGTCGCCGCGGCCGGCACGGCGGCGCTGTCGCTGCCGTCGGCCCGGTCGTGCGTGTCGCGGCGCTCGTTCAGGATCCGGCTGCGGATCCCGCGCGGCGCGCGGGCGACCTCCGCGGTCGTCCGGGTCGACGGCAAGCCGGTCGAGGTCGTCAAGGGCGCGCGCCTGAAGGCGGCGATCGACCTGCGCGGTCTGCCCAAGGGGCGCTTCACGGTGGCCATCGCCGTCAAGCTCGCCGACGGCAGGGTCCTCGAGGGCCGGCGCCGCTACCGCACCTGCGTGGCCAAGCGCACGGGCGGCGTGCCCAAGCTGTAGCGGCGCCGCGCGTGCGTGGGCGCGCGAGTGCAATTTCCCGGACGGTGGTCACAAAAGAGGGCGCTCACGCTACTTAGGGGTGACCACCGTTCTGGGAAAGGACCCTTCGTGCCCACGCAGTTCGCGTTTCGCACCGTCGCCGTCGTGGCGATCTTCGCCTTCTTCGCCGGCTGCCTCGCGGCCGTCGCCAGCGCCCAGGACGCCGCCCCGCGCACCGTCGTCGCGGCGGGGACCGGCACGATCAAGGTGACGCCCAAGGACGCCAAGGACAACGCGTCGATCGTCGCCGCCGTCGCCGCGGCGCAGACCAAGGCGCTCCCCGCAGCGCTCAAGGACGCCCAGGACCAGGCCGGTCAGCTGGCCGCCGCCGCCGGGCTCACGCTCGGCCAGCTGCTGTCGATCAGCAACCAGGCCTCGCCGCAGGGCGGCATCTTCTACGGGCCCTACTACCCGACCACCGGCACGTTCGGCCCCGGCAAGTTCTGCGGCACCGTCCGGACCCGCTCGGTCACGATCGGCAAGGACGGCAAGCGCCACGTCGGCAAGGCCCACACGCACCGCACCTGCCGCGTGCCGCAGGTCGTGCAGCGCTCGGTCCAGCTGACGTACGCGATCGCCTGAGCGACCGCCGGCCGCCGCGCGTCGGACGCGCGGCGGCGGCGGGCGTCGCGCTAGCGCGCGGCCTTCACCTTGATCTTGGCGCTGACCGTCTTGCCGTCGGCGAGGATGCCGGTGACCGTGAACGTCTGGGTCGAGCCGATCTTGACCTTGCGCTTGAGCCGTAGGACGCCCTTGGGCAGGGTGACCCGCATCGAGCGCATCGTCTTGCCCTTGGGCGCGGTGAACGCGACCCGGCCGCCGACCCACTTGACGCTGGCGCCCTTGGCCTTACGGCCGGCGATCACGAAGCGGCCGGACCTGCGGACGCTGCGCGCCGAGGCGACCTTGAGCGTCGCGGGCAGCTTGAGCCGCAGGCCCCTCAGCGCCTTGGTCGCGACGAGGCTGAGCCGCAGCGTCGGGCGCTTCTTGGCGACGCCGTAGAGCTCGCCGGTGCCCGACAGCGGCCCGCAGCCCAGGACGGTCGCGTCGACCTTGTCGCTGCCGGTCTTGCCCGACTGCGCGCCGTAGACGGCCTCGACCGTCGGCGTCTGGTCGCACAGGCCCTTGCTCGTCGACAGCGCGCCCTTCGGGCCGCCGGTCAGGTTGAGCACCAACTTGCTCAGCGGCACGTCCGGGATCCCGTCGAACGTCGTCACCAGGCGCGTGCCCAGCGCGACCGTGCCCTTGAGGCGCAGCAGCCCGAGGTCGAGCGCGATGCCGGGCAGGCCGCCGAGCTTGGCGCCCTGCGTCAGGTAGACGCCGCCGTTGAGCGCGCCCGGCAGCAGCGGCGTCACCGCCGTCACCGTGCCGATCTTCGACCCGGCCGGGCAGGCGCCCTGGTTGAGCTGGGCGTCGGTGCAGACCGCGCCGAGGTTCTTGAGGTCCACCCCGATGCCCGACGGCAGCGAGACCACCGTCTTGCGCATCGCGGCCTGGCCGTCGGCCTGCTGGATCGTGACCGACAGCGGCGGGTGCTTGCCCTTGGCGACCTCGCCCGTCCCGCCGATCGTCGCGCTGAGCTTCGGCGCGAAGGGCAGCTTGTCGCAGCCCGTCGCCTGGTAGGGCGCGTCGGCCGTGGCCTGCGCGCCGCCGACGGCGGTGAACAGCCCGTGCAGCGGCTGGGCCGCGCACGACGTCGCGTTCTGCATGAAGCCCTTGCGGTCGATCGTCAGGTCGATCGAGCGGTAGACGGTCGGGATCCCCTGCAGGCTCTGCGGCAGGCTCTCGGTCTGCACGTCGATGCCGGTGTCCGGGCGCAGGTTGAGCTTGTTCATCACCACGACCGTGCCGAGGTCGAGCGCCGGCACCTGCGTGTTGACCGAGACCGCCAGGCCGGCGATCGAGCCGTCGAAGCCCTTGGTCAGGTAGACCTTGCCGGGCAGCGACAGCGGCGTCGGGCCGGTGCCGACCGCGACCTGCGCGGAGCCGACGAGCGACGCCTCCGAGCAGGCGTTGGCCCGCGCGGCGGCGACGTCGCAGGCCGGCACGGCGGGCAGGCGGCCGGTGAGGCCGGGCGGCAGCGAGACCTTCGCGGCCTGCAGGCGCAGGTTCTTGTCGGGCCGGCCGATGTGCACGGTCAGCGCCGCCGGGCCGCCGGCCTGCGCGTTGGCGACGGTCGCGCCGAGCTGCGGCGCGAACGTCGGCGGGCCGCAGTCGACCACCTTGAAGGTGTTGGTCGGCGACTGCACCGCGCCGCCGCCCCACGGGGTCATGTCGGCGGTGACCGGGTAGTCGCCGCACGTCGTCGGCGAGGTCAGCGTCGCGCGGCCGTCGCCCGGGTCGGTGTAGATGAACTTGAACGAGGTGAACGGCACCTGCGGCTGGTCGGTGAAGTGCGCGGTGATCGCCGTCGTGTTGGGGTCGATCGTCGCGTAGCCGCCGAGCTTGAGCCGCAGCCGCGGGTCCTCGACCGAGATGTAGTTGACGAGCGGGACGCCGGGGCGCGGCAGGCCGAAGTACACCTTGCCGGTCAGGGTCTCGCCGGGGAAGATCGGCGTGACGAACTCGACGCGGCCCATCTCGGTGTTCGCCGGGCAGCCGGGCGGCGCGTCGACGCCGAAGCCGAACTGCTCGGGCGTGCACGGGATCAGGCCGCGGGCCAGCGGCGGGTTGAGCGCCAGGCCGGCGGGCAGCTTGAGCGCCACGTCCTTGAGGTAGGCCTGGCGGCGGGCGGCGTCGCCCGTGCCGGTGTCCGTCCCGGGGATGATCAGCTTGGCCGAGGCCTCGCCGGGCTGGTCGGCCGGCGTGGTGGTCGGGCCGACCTCGAGCGTCGGCGTGAACGGCAGCTGGTCGCAGGCGGTCGGGCGGAACGCGGTGCTGGCGCTCGTCGTCTGGCCGCCGTAGGAGGTGACCGCGATGTTCGAGACCGCGTCGACGTCGCAGCGCGTCGGCAGCGTCATGAACGGCTTGATCAGCGTCGGGTGGTGGAGCTTGGTCCCCCACAGGGTCAGCGCCATCGAGCGCACGTGCAGCGGCGCGCCGAGCGCGGAGTTGGGCACGTTGTCGGTGACCGAGTCCAGGCCGGCGTCGGCGACGCGCACGCGGATCGGCGACTGCAGGAAGACGGGCGTCAGCCCGCCGAGGCCCTGGTCCAGCGCGATGCCCAGCCGCGCGGGCTCGCCCGGCGACGTGACCAGGTTGTAGACCTCGCCCGTGATCGTCA
Organism: Conexibacter sp.; assembly: GCA_025964295.1. The sequence continues at coordinate 1,420 of JAOPZD010000073.1, read as the reverse complement.
GCGGCGCCGGGACGATGAGCAGCGTCGCGGTGACGTCGGAGGAGACGTCGCCCACCCGCGACCCCGGCACCGCCGTGTCGCAGTTGCCGGCCATGAACGTCGCCTGCGGGCACCGCGTCGCGGCACCCGGGTCGCCGATCACGCCGGCCGGCAGGCCGATCGTGATCTTCTTGACGTCATCGCTCGCCGTGTTGACGTTGAACGCGACGCAGAAGTCGCGGTGCGACCCGGCGGGCGCATCCGTCGCGCCGGGCGACGTCGAGCAGGTTGCGCCCGCGGCGATCGGCTTGGCGACCAGCCCGCTGACTGCCACGTCGGCCGCGTTGGCGGTGCCGACCATTCCCAGCGCGCCGCAGCATGCGGCCGCCAAGGCGACGATCCATCGACCCATCGTCCTTCTCCCCCGACTCTTCCGTGTTCCCCTGAGACTGCTCTGCGCCGTGCGCCGAGTGAACGCGCGCGGCCAAGCACACGCTAAGGCATACCCCGGGAAAGGGGAAGTTCGAACCTCTTCGGAGCGGTTCGGCGCGGAAACGACAAGGGCCCCGCCGTTTGGCGGGGCCCCTGGTGAAGCGGATGCTGCGGGGCGCGCTACTTCTTGCGCGCGCCGTTGACGGCCGTCTTGAGGCCGGCTCCGGCGGTGAACTTCGGCGCCTTGCTGGCCTTGATCTTCACGCTCTCGCCCGTCTGCGGGTTACGACCGGTGCGGGCGCTGCGCTTGACGACGGAGAACTTGCCGAAGCCGGTCAGGGCGATGTCGTCACCCTTCTTGAGGGACTTCTCCACGGTGGAGATGAACGACTCGACGGCCTTGCGCGCGTCGGCGTTGGTGAGACCGCTGTCCTTGGCGATGGCCTCGACGAGCTCGGTCTTGTTCATGCGGTTGTTGCTCCTGGATCGACGGCAAACAGAGGGCGCAGCCTAGACCAGGGGCCGTACGGCATGTCCGGCGCCTGCGGGGCGCAGACCGCGCCCTCACAGGGAATCGCCCGGTTCAATCCTTGTCGAGGAGGTCCTTGGCCTTGTCGGCGGCGTCGCCGACCTTGTCCTTGACCGAGCCCGAGGCGCGGTCGACCTTGCCCTCGTTCTTGAGGCTCTTGTCGTCGGTGAGGTCGCCCGCTGCTTCCTTGGCGCGGCCCTTGAGGTCATCGGTGGTTCCATCGCTCATGGTCTCGACGTACCCGGATCACGCGCTCGCACGCGCGGCGATGCGCGCGGCCAGCCGGGCGAGGACCTCGGGCCGGAGCTCGACGAAGCGCATCCAGCGCCCGTTCGCGGCGGCCTGCACGCGCAGCTGGCCGTGGCGGCGCAGGCGGCCGGCGGGGCGCGCCTCCACGCGCGCGAGGTCGCGGTAGCGCAGCTGGCGCACGCGGCCCATGATCGCGTCGTCGCGCAGCCACAGCAGGCGGCGGTCGGTGAC